>CAZNLP010000016.1:0-23283 GCA_964574015.1 uncultured Clostridia bacterium
CAGATTCCCATGTAACTCCAAATTCTTCTTCTACTTCTCCTAATACTTCATCTAAAGCATTTAGAACTTTATCTAATGTTTCGTACTTAATAATTCCAGGAGTCTCTATTCTAATTGTTTTAGCATTTACCAACGTTCCTGCTGTCATAATCTTTCTAGCAAACAATCCTTTCGAAACTGCATATCCCATTTCTGCTTCAGGGAACTCTAGTCCTATTAGTAATCCTCTTCCTCTTACATCTGCAAGTACAGGATGTTTCTTTTGAAGCTCTCTTAATTTCTTTAAAGTATATTCTCCTTTTTCTTCGATTTGTTTCGGAAGATCTGTTTCTATGGTGAATTTCAATGCAGCTAGTGCTGCTGAACAAGCAAGTGGATTTCCACCGAATGTAGGTGATCCAAGTATCCATGGATTTTCTATCATATCATCAGTCCATAAATGTGGTCTTGCAATTATTCCTGTAATAGGCATAATTCCTCCACCAAAGGCTTTACCGTATGTCATTATATCCGGTACTACACCTTCATGTTCACAAGCCCAAAGTTTTCCTGTTCTTCCCATTCCTGTTTGAATTTCATCGAATATTAAGAATACACCGTATTCGTCACATATTCTTCTAAGTTCTGTTAAATAGCCTTTTGGTGGCTCTATAATCCCCGCTTCACCTTGTATTGGTTCTACTATCATTGCTGCAACAGATTCTCCTACTGCCTGTAGATTCTTAATTGCCGCTTCTGCTGCTTCTGCATTTCCGTATTCTACGTGTTGTACCTGCTGAACCATAGGTATATATTTCTCTCTGTATTTTCCTTTTCCTGCCATTGATACTGCACCAATAGATTTACCGTGGAAAGCATTTACAGTTGAAATAAACCATTTGTTTCCTGATGCAAGTCTGGAAAGTTTTAATGCCATTTCTACTGCCTCAGCTCCACCATTTGTAAAGAAACAGTACTGTAAATCTCCAGGAGTTGCTTCTGCCATAGCTTGAGCTAAATATCCTCTTAATGGATCTACTAATTCTTGACTGTGAAGTGCATATCTGTTAAGCTGTGCTTTAACATATTTCAGTATTTCTGGGTTTCTATGACCGGCTGTATAAATTCCAAATCCACCTAGACAGTCTATAAACTCATTTCCATATAAATCTTCGAAGTTTTCCTCTGAATCAGTCCACTCAACAAAAGTTGCATCTGTAGATACTGATTTTCTGTATTCTAACCATCCTGGATTCCAGTGATTATTAAAGTTTTCAATAGAATCCTTAACTATTCTGTCTTTTTCCTCTTTTTCTAAGCTGTCCTTAAGTACGTAATCGCAAACTCTCGTTAAATGTTCTAATGCTTTTTCTTTACTCATTATGTTTCTCCTCTCTTTTTTAAAAATTTTATTTTTTATTATATGTGATATTATAGTTGCAATTTCGATTCCAACTCTTCAAAAAAATAAAAAAAAGCCTGTATAAGGCCTATATTAATAATCCTCTGATATATACTGTATTTTTAATTCAGTTATGACTTTCTCAATTTTGAGATGAATTAACGCGTATAATCGCGTTAAAAAATTAACTTTCAATACATTGCTTATCAAAACGTTTTCATAATAATAAATCTCAAATATGATACATGTGTATCATATTTGAGATTATGTTAATTTATATTCTGCTAATTTTCTATAAAGGGTAGCTCTACTAATACCCAACTCTTCTGATATTTTCAACTTTGCTTTATGGGAGTTTCCATGTTCTTCTAATTTTTTTTCTAAAATATCCTTTTCATATATTTGGATTTGTTCTTGTAAAGGTAGTTTTGAATTGTTAATATCTTGTATAACTTTTGAATTCTTTAATCTTGGAGGTACACTTTCCATACTTAATTTACTACCAAAACACATATTTACACCATACTCAACAGCATTTTCAAGTTCTCTTACATTTCCCGGCCAACTATAATCCATGTAAATATCTCTAGCTTCATCTGTAAATCCTGTTATTTCTTTATTCATAAAATCATTATATTTATTTAAAAAGTAATCCATCAATAAGGGTATATCTTCTTTACGTTTTCTTAGTGGTGGTGTTTTAATAGGTATAACTCCAATTCTATAGTATAAATCTTCCCTAAATTCATTTTCTTCTATCATTTCCTCTAGGTCTTTGTTTGTAGCTGAAATAACTCTAACATCTACTTTTATCATCTTATTGCCACCAACTCTTTGAAACTGCATATCGTGAAAAACGTGAAGTAGTTTTACCTGTAAATGCAAGGGCATATCACCGATTTCATCTAAAAATATTGTACCGCCATTGGCAAGTTCAAATTTACCCATTTTACCTTTGTCGGAAGCTCCTGTAAAAGCTCCTTTTTCGTAACCAAATAGTTCACTCTCCAGCAAACTTTCCGGTATAGCTCCGCAGTTTACAGAAACAAATGGTCCTTTTCTCCTATGACTTGAATAATGAAGTGCTCTCGCAAACATCTCCTTCCCCGTGCCACTTTCTCCAGTGATCAGAACCGTAGAGTTACCTCTTGCTATAGTTTTAGCCTGTTCCTTCACTTTCACCATCATTTCACTTTCTCCGATTATATCATCAAAAGTACATTTTGCAGTTCTCTGACTCATATTGTATATCAATCTTTGTGCTTCAACTATATCTCTAAAAGAAACCACTACACCACAGAGGTTTTTGCTCTCTATTTTAATCGGTTTAGCTGTGACTATAAAATGATAAGTCTTATTTTCTTTTTTAAAAATTTCTTCCTGTTCTGTGAATCCTTCACCTGTTTTAATTACGTCTATGGCTGAAGTATTTTTCATAAATAAAGAAATATGACTGCCGATCAAATCTTTTTTGTTAGTTTTTAATAGAACCTCGGCCATATAGTTGCAGTGAGTAATATAACCCTTTTCATCAAAAGCTACAATTCCTTCATGAACTGCTTCTAATATTGTAGTTATTTCTCTATTTACTATCTGCATCTTCATATATGCCTCTTCAATGAAAGCTTTTGCAGATATAAGTTCTGCCATTCTTTCTACAAACCTTATAAAACTGTCTTTGTTCTTTACTAATCTTTCCTGCTGTTTTTCTGTAAAGGCAACTAAACCTATCACACCAATTATTTTACCTTCTAGTATTATAGGAGTACATATTTCTGCAAGTTCTTTAGTCTTTCCTTTAGCCGTTGCAATGTCATAAGTTAAATCCTTGTAAGCTTCTTCTACAACTTCAGTTTTTCCGTGCTTTAAAACTCTTGCGTACAAATAATTTGAATCTTTCTTACCCTGTTCTTCCTTTTTTCCGATTCTTTTTTTATAAGTACCTGTTCCTCCTAAAATTGTAAGATCATCGTCTACAACCTCGGTTTCTAAATCAACAGCATGAGAAATTGCTTCTGCTACTTTTTGTACTGTTTCCGAAACATTACTTAATACTGTCATAGGTCACCTCTTATTATTTAATGTTTTCATTTTATATCAGGTTGTATTATTTATCAAATTTTATATTTCTATAATATAATAACCATAAATATTCCTACAATAGCTATTATAACTGATAATACGTAGAGTATTTTTTCAGCAGCATCATCGCCAAACTTATTTCTCATAAATTTTACTTTAAAGTTGTTCCATACAAAGTGAGGTTTTGAATTAGTCCACATGAAAAGAAATCCGGCATATATTATTACAATAAATCCTATGATTTTATAAGGGTCCATGTTAATACCTCCTATCATATTTATTATTATATTTATACCCGAATTTAAATTTTTAATGCTTATCTATATCTCCAACTTAATTAGTTTATCTACTTCTTTTAATATTTTACCATCTATTAAAAGTTTCTCGCATTGATTTATATCTTCGTAAAGTTCTCTATCTTCTGTTAATTTGGATACTTTGCTTCTTACCATATCGTAAGCAGGTTTAGTACCTTTGCCTAAACCTTTGTTTCCTCTTAAATCTATTCCCTGACATGCACACATGATTTCCATTGCTAGAACTCTTCTTGTATTTTTCATAATTTCCATTGCTTTTCTTGCACCGATAGTTCCCATAGAAACATGATCTTCTTGGTTAGCTGATGAAGGTATACTGTCTACACTTGCAGGATGAGATAATGTTTTGTTTTCTGATACAAGTGCCGCCGCCGAATACTGTACAATCATAAAACCATTGTTCAAGCCTCCTTTTTCAACAAGAAATGCCGGAAGTTTACTTAAAGAAGGATTAACAAGGCGTTCTAATCTTCTTTCTGATATATTTGCAATTTCAGCTAAAGCTATGCTCATAAAGTCAAAAGGTAAAGCTACGGGCTGTCCGTGAAAGTTACCCCCGGATATTCCTGTTTCATCAAAAATAATCGGATTATCTGTAACTGAATTTATTTCAATAAGAACTTTATCCCTGATATAGTTTAATGCATCCTTTGTTGCACCGTGAACCTGGGGTGTGCACCTTAAAGAATAAGCATCCTGAACTTTTAAATCTCCCTGTTTTGTTGTCATATTACTGTTTTTTAAAAGCTCCAATAAATTATCAGCTGTATCAATCTGCCCTTTATGAGGTCTAACTTCATGAACTCTTTTATCTAGTGCCGTAGTTATTCCTCTTTGAGCTTCAAAACTTAAGGCTGCAGCAATATCGGCTGTTTTAGCTAATTCTATTCCATCGTATAATGCTAATGCACCTATTGCAGTCATTACCTGAGTTCCATTAATTAAAGCGAGACCTTCTTTTGCTGTAAGTTCTATTGTTTTTATACCTGCTAAATCCATACCTTCTCTTCCATGGTATATTTTTCCATTATACTCTACCTTCCCCAATCCTATCATCGGAAGAACAACATGAGATAAGGGTGCTAAATCTCCACTTGCTCCAAGAGATCCCTTTTCCGGTACTAGAGGATGAACTTTCTTATTCAACATTTCAATAAGAACTTTTATAGTAGATAACCTAATCCCAGAATAACCCTTAGATAATGCATTGATTCTTAATAGTATTATTGCTCTTACTATATCCCTATCTAAAAAATCTCCTGCCCCTACGGCATGAGTTATAATTAAGTTTTTTTGCAGAAGTTTCGTTTCTTCTTTAGATATTAAAACATCACTAAATTTACCAAACCCTGTATTTACACCGTAAATTTTTTTTTCATCTTTTATAAAATTTTCTACTTTTTTTCTAGATTTATTAATTTTGTTTACAGCTTCTTCAGATATTACTACATGATAATCCTCTCTTGCTACTTTTATTACTTCTTCAAGGTTAAGACTATTTCCATTAACAATTATTTTTTCCATTTTTTCTTCCTTTCAAAAAATAAAAAGACAAATTAAGACTATGTATATAGTCTAATTTGCCTCCTAATATCTATTGCCTATAGGCTCTATTTAATTAATATTATTTTATCAAAAACGACTTTTTTAGTCAATTAAATTGGTTGAATACCCATTCCTATGGCTTCATGCTCAAAACCTCTCCTTGGAGATCCTATTTGTCCGTATAATACTACTGTAATCCAATCTCCGGAAGATTTATCATCCTGCAAAAGATTTCCACGTACAATCGTGTATACTAACCCCGTACTTCTTAATACTTCTCCTAGTTCTACCTGTCCTCTACAATATCCAGTAAAAGCTTCCATTGTAGCATGATAAAGAGCATGCTCTTCTCTATAGTTTTCTCTTATTAAATCTCTACGCATTGCTGCCGTTTCAATAGCAGCAAAAATGTTTTTAGAATCCATTGACCCTGCACTGCCTGTTACTATTTCATATCCAGAATCTTTGAACTTATTTATTAGTTTTTCTTTTTCTTCATTATCTAATATTGAAACACTTATTGCTATTTTACCTATACCATTCTTTTTCAATAAATCACCAGCTTTTTTATTATTTTAAAGAAAAGTTATTTAAAATATACCTTTCTTTATTTACCGTCATAGTTTCTATATTTTTTACTATTTCCCTTGTTTTTTCTACGTAATTTTCATCTTTAATTGACTCAAGATTAATTTTAACATTTAGTAGAGCAGATAATGCTGCTGTCCTCGCCATCATAGCTGAAACTAGTCCATCGGTAACTGCGTTTTTGTTTCCTTTTTTTACAACTATTTCTGCCAACTCAAGTATTTCGTAAGATTCTTTTGCTACTTCCAGTGGTACTTCTGCTGCATTCATTAAACTATTTTGTATTTCTTTTGTTCTCTTTTCTTTTTCTATATTAGAGTTTTTCGGTAGTTTATAGCTTTTCATTACGTCATTAAATGCAAGGCTATCTTTCTCAATATTATCCATCATCTTTTTTCTTATTTTTTTAGATTTCTCTACAATTTCTTTCATTTCTTTTTCTACATTCTCATATTTCTTTTTACTCATGGTAAGTTTTGCAACCATTTCCGATAAGGCTGAAGCCAGTGCTCCACTGTATGCGGCTACACTCCCTCCACCTGGTACCGGTTCATCTGATGCTGTAATTTCTGAAAATTCTTCTAAAGTTTTATTTTTCATAGTTGGTCTCCTCTTAGTTAATTAAAGTAATTTTTCCGTCCTTTATAACAATTTTTACTATATTTACTCCTACATGATAAGGCAGGAATTTGTAAGAAGGATAATCAAGTATTAATATATCTGCTTTCTTTCCTGGATCAATACTTCCAACCGTAGCAGCTCTGTCTAATGCAGCAGCTCCATTTATAGTCAATGCTGAAATTATCTCTTCAGGCGAAAGATTCATATATAGTGCTGCTAAGGATATTATTAATGGTATGGAATTTGTAAAACTACTTCCCGGATTCAAGTCCGTTGCTAAAGCTACAGCACATCCTTTATCTATCATTTTTCTCCCATCAGCATATTTTTCTTTTAAACAAAAGGCTGTACTTGGTAGCAGTGTTGATATTACTTTTTTACTTATCATATCATCTATTCCTTGTTCTGATACTTGAAGTAGATGATCTGCAGATACAGCTTCCAACTCTGCAGCAAGCTCCGCTCCTCCTAACTGTACTATTTCATCTGCATGTATCTTAAGCTTTAACCCCATTTCCTTTGCTTTTTTTAAAAACCTTCTAGATTGTTCAATATCAAAAACATTTTTTTCGCAAAAAATATCCGCAAATTCAGCTAAGTTTTCCTCTACAACCTTAGGTAAAACTTCCTGTATTTGAAAGTCTATAAATTCATTTTCTTTTCCTTTATACTCTTGTGGAAGGGCATGAGGACCTAAAAATGTAACAGCTACATCCATAGAGTGTGCTTTGTTTATTTCTTTCATAGCTTTAAGCTGTTTAATCTCTGTATCTAAATCCAGCCCGTAACCACTTTTTCCTTCGACTGTAGTTACTCCAAGTTTGAGCATAGAGTCTAATCTATTTTTTCCTGAAGTTACTAGTTCACTTAAAGTAGCAGCCTTGGTAGATTTAACAGTACTTACTATTCCTCCACCTCTGTTCATAATATCCATGTAACTATCCCCCCGAAGTCTCCATGAAAATTCTTCTTCTCTATATCCTCCAAATACAAAGTGAGTGTGGGAGTCTACAAACCCGGGAATTACACTATTGCCCCCTGCATCAATTATAAAGTATTCTTCTTTGTTGTATTTTTCTAGAATTTTACTTTCTTTATCTACATCCTTAATTATACCTTCTTCTATTACTATAGCTCCGTTTTTGATTACTCCTATATCCGACATTTCACTCCCGTATTTAGCTTCAAATCCGCTACATGTAACAACTTCAGAGGTATTAAGTATTATTTTTCTATTCAAAAAATCACTCCTTGTATTAAAGTCTTGTTTCTAATACCTGCTCTATATTAAAATCGTCTAGTCCTAAGTAGTATTCTGCAGTATCTATAAGAGCCTGCATAGGTACTAATCCAATAATTTCACTTCCTATAACATTTACACCATATCTTTTACATTCCATTTTTACAGTTTCAAAAACTCTGTAAACTGCCGTTTTTGTGTAATCTGTTAAATTCATTGAAACCTGTACAATATTTTTGTCTTCTACTTCTATTCCTATTGCTTTGCAGTATCTAAAACCTCCATTTATATGTCTGATATTTTTTGCGATTTTATTTGCTATGTCAATATTATCAGTATCTATGTTTATATTGTATGCTACTAATGGCATTCTTGCACCTATAGCTGTTACTCCTGCTGTTGGATGTATACTTTCTGGTCCATAATCCGGTTTCCAGTCCCTTTCCTTCAATTTTTCATTCATTTTCTCAAATTGACCTTTTCTAATCTTTGCAAGATTTATTTTGTGAGGTGCTGATGCAGATTTCTCATATAGGAAAAAGGGCAGATTTAATTTTCTTGAAGCTTCTTCTGCTATTTCTTTAGCAAGCTTATCCGCTTCTTCTATATCTGTGTTTTTTATTGGAATAAATGGTATAACATCAACAGCTCCCATTCTTGGATGCTGTCCTTCATGTTTAGTTAAATCAATAAGTTCAACAGCTTTTTCGATTGCTAACAGAACAGCTTTTTTTAATTCTTTCGGTTCTCCTACTACTGTAACTACACATCTATTATGGGATTCATCATTGCTGTAATCTAACAACTTAACTCCCTTTTTTCCTCTAAAAGAATCTACAATTTTTTCGATTTTATCTAAATCTCTTCCTTCGCTAAAATTTGGTACACACTCTATAATTTTATCCATTTTATCTCCTCTTTAATCTATAACATTATTTTTTATATTCTTTAAAAGCATTTTCTATCAAATTATCATCTGCTACATAAGGCATAGTTATATGGTCTTCTTCTTTAAATTCTTCGTTGTATTCAGCTACAGTACTAATTGAATTTTCACATCTTGCCCAGTTTCTTCTTGCTACTCCTACCATTACATCCCACGGTATTGATTTTTTTAGAATTTCATCAACTCTTTCACTACCATCTAATACCATGCCAAAGCCTCCGTTGATTGCCTTGCTGATTCCTACTCCTCCACCGTTGTGAAGTGCTACCAAGCTCATTCCTCTTGCAGCATTTCCTGCGAAGCAGTGTATTGCCATGTCAGCTGTAATATTACTGCCGTCTTTTATATTTGATGTTTCTCTATATGGAGAATCGGTTCCTCCCGTATCATGATGGTCTCTTCCAAGCATCACCGGACCTATTTCTCCCTTTCTTACCATTTTATTAAATTTCAATGCAATATCTCTTCTACCTAAAGCATCTTGATACAGTATTCTTGCTTGAGTTCCTACTACTAATTTGTTTTTTTCAGCGTCTCTAATCCAAACGTAATTGTCTCTATCCTGTCCTCTTCTTTCAGGATTAATTATTTCCATAGCAGCCTTATCCGTTTTTTTCAGGTCCTCTGATTTACCACTTAAGCAAACCCATCTAAAAGGACCATATCCATAATCAAAGAGCATAGGTCCCATAATGTCATCTACATAGGAAGGGAATATAAAGCCTTCACTTGTATCTTTTCCATTTTTTGATATTTCTTTGGCTCCTGCATCAAATACAGCTCTCATGAAAGAATTACCGTAGTCGAAGAAATATGTTCCTTTATCTACCATTTTTTTAATTAGTTTAAAATGTTTTATTAAGCTTTCATCTACATGTTTTTTAAATTCTTCTTTATCATTTTTTAAAAGTTTTGTTCTATCTTCAAATGTTAAACCTTGTGGGCAGTATCCTCCATCATATGGTACATGACATGAAGTCTGGTCTGATAAAAGTTCAATTTTTTTGTTATTATTTAAAGCATACTCTAAAAGATCAACAATATTACCTTCATATGCTATAGATATTGGTTCTTTTTTTTCTATATATTTTTCAGCTATTTCAAAAGCTTCTTTAATACTATCTGTAGATTTAGAAACCCAGCCCTGTTCTAATCTTGTTTTTATTCTGGATTTGTCTACTTCAGCTATTATTCCAACTCCATTAGCTATTTCAACAGCTTTTGCCTGAGCACCACTCATACCTCCCAGTCCTGAAGAAACAAATAAATGTCCTCTTATATCCCCATCTTTTTCAACTCCAAGTTTCATTCTTCCTGCATTTAAAAGGGTGTTGAATGTACCATGTACAATTCCCTGAGGTCCTATATACATCCATCCTCCTGCTGTCATCTGTCCGTAACTTGATACTCCCATAGCAGCAGCTTTACCCCAATCATCAGGATTATCAAACATTCCTACCATGAGTCCGTTTGTTAGAATAACTCTCGGACTTTTTTTATTAGATTTGAAAAGTCCTAAAGGATGTCCCGACATTACAACTAAAGTTTGATCTTGAGTCAGTTCTTGCAGGTACTTTTTTATAAGCCTATACTGCATCCAGTTTTGACAGACCTGTCCTGTCTCACCGTAGGTAACCAACTCGTAAGGATATAGGGCTATATCAAAATCTAGATTATTATCTATCATTACCTGAACTGCTTTACCTTCTATACATTTCCCTTTATATTCATCAATAGGTTTTCCATAGATTCTACCTTCAGGTCTATATCTGTAGCCGTATATTCTACCCATAGTTATTAATTCTTCTAAAAATTCCGGTGCCAATTTTTCGTGATTTTCTTCAGGTACATATCTCAATGCATTCTTTAGGGCTAATTTTATTTCTCTATCAGTAAGTTTAACCTGTCTTTTAGGTGCTCTTCTGTATTTATCGTCAAATTCAGGATGCTGCGGCAATTCACTATCAAGTTTTATTCTCATAGCTTTTGAAATATCTTTATTACTTAACATTTTAATCCTCCTATTTCTTGTCAGCAAAAAGTTCTTTGATAGAATCTTTATTTGCTCTACATATACCTTTTTCTGTTATCAAGCCAGTTATGTATTTGCCTGGTGTAACATCAAATCCAAAATTTTTAGCCATACTAGTTTCAGGGGTTAATAATACTTTTTTTATTTCTCCATCTACCAATCCTTGAATATATTTAACTTCTTCTCCTCCTCTTTCTTCTATAGGAATGTCCCTAACTCCATCGGATATATTCCAATCAAAAGTTGAAGACGGTAGCGCAACATAAAATGGTATATTATTATCAAAGGCGGCTAGTGCCTTTAAATATGTTCCAATTTTATTTGCTACATCTCCAGTATAAGTAGTTCTGTCCGATCCTACTATAACTAAATCGACTAATTTTTTCTGCATTAAATGCCCACCTACATTATCTGCTACAACAGTGTGTTTTATTCCCTGCTGTCCTAACTCCCAAGCCGTTAATCTAGCTCCCTGATTTCTAGGTCTAGTCTCATCTACCCATACATGTACATCGATACCTTCTTTCTGTGCTTTATATATTGGAGAAGTTGCTGTTCCATAATCTACAAAAGCAAGCCATCCCGCATTACAGTGAGTTAATATATTTACGGTTTTTCCCTTTTTGCTTTCGCTTATTTTCCTTATAATACTAACTCCGTTTTCCCCTATTCTTTTACATGATTCTTCATCTTCTTTTGCAATGTTTAAAGCTTCATTTTTTAAATTTTCCAAAAGATTTTTAGGGTCATCCTGTTTTTCGACTAATTCCAACTGTCTATTAAGAGCATATTCTAAGTTAACAGCTGTAGGTCTAGTCTTCCTTAGAATTTCTATGTCATTTTTTATCAATTCTCTGTATTCAAAAATGTTTATATTCTCTTTGTAGTTTTTTTCTGCTGATAAATAAACTCCGTATCCGGCGGCTGCACCTATTAATCCTGCACCTCTTAGGTGCATTTCTTTAATAGCATCAGCCATTTCAACAGAAGTTTTAATTTCTTCTACTACAAATTCATGAGGTAAAAATCTCTGGTCTATTATCTTCACATAATTTTCCTCTAACCAAATTGTTTTAAAATTTTTATTATCTACTTGCATAAAAAAACCTCCCAACTATATACATTATATTTTAGTTGGGAGGTTTTTTTCAAGTTATTATTCTATTTCTGCTATTAATTCTCCAGCTTCCATCTGTTGATTCTCTTTAATATGGATTTTTTCAACCTTGCCTTCAATTGGAGATAAGATGTTTGTTTCCATCTTCATAGCTTCAATTACTGCAATTGGTTGATTCTCTTTTACTTTATCTCCTTCATCTACAAGCACCTTTATTATTTTACCTGGAATACTTGCTCCTACTTCTCCAATATTTTCAGGATCAGCCATTCTTTTCTCTACGTCTACTAATTGATTCTTAATACTTCTATCCTTTATTCTTGCTACTCTTCTATTTCCGTTGATTTCAAAAGCAACATCTCTATAATTTTCATCATCTAATCTTCTAATTTCCACCAACTTGATTACTAAAATCTTACCTTCATCAATCTTAACTTCACATGTTTCTCCTTCTTCTAACCCATAGAAATAGACATCACTTCCCATTAATGAAAAATTACCAACGTCTTCTCTATATTTTAAGTAATCTTCAAATACTTTAGGATATAGACAGTAGCTTAAAATATCCTTCATTTTTGTATCTATACTAAATTTTTTATCTAGATCTGTTTTAATCTTATTAAAATCAGCATATTCAAGCATTTCACCCGGCCTTACTGTTATCGGTTTCTCGTCTTTTAATACTAATTTTTGAAGTTTCTTTGGAAAACCACCTTTAGGTTGTCCCATCATTCCTTTAAAATAAGATACAACAGAATCCGGAAAATCTTTACCTTTTGCTTTCTCGTATATGTTTTCAGGAGTATATTCATTTTGAACCATAAAAATTGCTAAATCCCCAACTACTTTTGAAGATGGTGTAACTTTTACTATATCTCCTAACATATGATTAACTTTTTTGTACATTTCTTTTACTTCTTTAAATTTATGACCTAATCCAAAGCTCTCAACCTGTGGTTTTAAGTTTGAGTACTGACCTCCAGGTATTTCATATTTATATATTTCTGCTGTCCCGGATTTTAAATCTGACTCGAACTGATTATATACTGGTCTGACCGCATTCCAGTAGTCAGATATCTGTTGGATATTATCCATGCTCAGCCCTGTTTGTCTTTCAGTATTTTCAAGAGCTGCAGCTACAGAGTTAAGTGCCGGTTGACTGGTTAATCCGGACATACTATTAAATGCAGTATCAACTATATCTACTCCAGCATTAGCAGCCATTAGTAGAGTAGCTACACCATTTCCACTTGTGTCATGAGTATGAAGATGAATTGGTATCTCAATTTCATTTTTAAGAGCCTTTATTAGTTTATCTGCTGCCAGGGGCTTAAGTAATGCAGACATATCCTTTATTCCAAGTATATGTGCTCCTGATTTTTCTAATTTTTTAGCCATATCAACATAATATTTCAAAGAATATTTATCTCTATTTACATCAAGAATATCTCCAGTATAGCACATACATGCCTCTACTATTTTTCCTTGGTTTAGTACTTCGTCAATAGATACTTCCATTCCTTTAATCCAGTTAAGAGAATCAAAAATTCTAAACACATCAATTCCGCCATTAGAAGCTTCTTTTACAAATTCCCTAATAACATTATCAGGATAATTTTTATAACCTACTCCATTTGATCCTCTAAGAAGCATTTGAAATAGTATGTTCGGTACCTGTTCTCTTAATTTTTCCATTCTTTCCCAAGGTGATTCCTTTAAAAACCTATATGAAACATCAAAAGTAGCTCCACCCCACATTTCTAAGGAAAACAAATCTGGTGCTAATCGAGATACAGCAGGTGCTATTTTCAACATATCAACTGTCCTCATACGTGTTGCCATTAGGGATTGGTGAGCATCTCTCATTGTTGTATCGGTTAAGAGTAATTTATTTTGATTTTTTATCCAGTTCATCAACCCTTTTGTGCCCTCTGTATCGAAAATATTCTTAGTACCCTTTTTTAATTCTATATTGTTATAATCAGGTATCCTCGGAACATCGAATTGTGGTTTAATGCCTCTGGTTTCGTTTACAACTTTTTCCCCAATATATTTTATGACTCTAAGTTCTGAATCTCTACCTATTCTAATGTCAAAGAGTTCTGGATTATCAGATATGAACCCTGTGTCACACATTCCTTCTTTAAAGGTCTCGTGGTTTAATACATTTAATAGAAAAGCTATGTTTGTTTTAACCCCTCTTATGTTAAATTCTCTTAGAGCTCGAGAAGATTTATTTATGGCATCTTTAAATGTCCTACCATGAGCAGTTACTTTTACCAATAAACTGTCGTAATATGGGCTTATCACAGCTCCAGTAAATCCATTTCCACCGTCAAGTCTTATACCAAGTCCTGAGCTGGATCTATAAACATCTATTGTTCCAGTATCCGGAGCAAAATTATTTGATGGGTCTTCTGTTGTTACCCTACATTGTATAGCGTATCCATTTTGCTTTATATCCTCTTGAGATTTTATTCCAATCTCTTCCGAATCAAGGGAATATCCTTCTGCAACTAAAATTTGAGCTTGTACGAGATCTATACCCGTAACTTCTTCTGTTACAGTATGTTCAACCTGAATTCTTGGGTTCATTTCTATAAAATAATGATCTCCTTTTGAATCAACTAAAAATTCAACAGTCCCTGCATTTCTATAGTTTACAGCCTCAGCTATTGCTAATGCATCGCTGCAGATTTCTTCTCTTTTTTTATCATCAATACATATAGCTGGCGTAAACTCTATTATTTTTTGATGTCTCCTTTGGATAGAACAATCTCTTTCAAATAGATGTACGAGATTAGAGTATTTATCTCCTAATACTTGAACTTCTATATGTTTTGGCTTTTCAAGATATTTTTCAATAAAAATATCATCTATCCCGAAAGCTTTTTTCGCTTCATTTTTAGCACTTCTAAATTCACTCAGTAAA
Organism: uncultured Clostridia bacterium; assembly: GCA_964574015.1. GTDB lineage: Bacteria > Bacillota > Clostridia > Tissierellales > Dethiosulfatibacteraceae > UBA8670. The sequence goes on from CAZNLP010000016.1 coordinate 14,802, forward strand.
TCTTCCTCTTTTTTTACAATACGCATACCTCTTCCACCACCACCGGCAGAAGCTTTTAGTATAACTGGATACCCACAGTAGTTTGCAAATTCGACAGCATCTTTATCGTTTTTTACAGCTTTTTCAACTCCGGGTATAGTAGGAACACCTACCTCGTTTGCAACTTTTTTTGATTTGATTTTATCTCCTAATCTATCCATCATCAAATAATCAGGACCTATAAATTCAATTCCTGAGTCTTCACATTTTCTCGCAAATTCTACATTTTCTGATAAGAAACCATATCCAGGGTGTATTGCATCTACTCCTTTTGAAATTGCCATACTTATTATTTCATCAATATCTAAATATGCATCAACAGGCCCTTTGTTTTTTCCTATTTGATAAGATTCATCAGCTTTTGTTCTAAATAAAGAATTTTTATCTTCCTCTGAATAAATAGCTACGGATCTTATTCCTAATTCCTTACATGCTCTAAATATCCTAATAGCTATTTCTCCTCTATTAGCTACTAATATTCTTTTAAATTTTTTCATAATACACCTCTTTTCACTTTAGGATATAGCATAACAAAATATTATTAATTTTTCAAGACAATTTATTAATTTTTTTAATTAATTCTTCTGTAAACTTTTTTGTATTTTGTTGGAGTTTTTCATTTTTATCTTTGAAAAGTAATTCTAGTCCTTTTGTAATTATATCTGCTTCCTTCAACAAACCTATATGTTTTAACATTAATACTCCTGATAGTATTGCTGAAGTAGGATTTGCAAGATTTTTTCCTTCTATATCCGGTGCAGTACCATGTACTGCTTCAAATACAGCTATATCATCTCCAATATTTGCTCCAGGTGCATATCCTAATCCGCCTATCAATCCGGCAACTAAATCTGATAATATATCTCCGTAGAAATTTGGAGCAACTATAACATCATATTTGTACGGATTTGAAACCAGTTCCATGCAAAGAGCATCAATAATTCTATCGTCAGACTTAATTTGACTGTAATTTTTTGAAACATCTCTGAATGTATCTAAAAACAATCCGTCTGAAAGTTTCATTATATTAGCTTTGTGAGCTGCAGTTACTTTTTTTCTATTTTCCTCTACTGCTTTTTCAAAAGCAAATTTGCATATTTTTTCACTGGCTTCTTTAGTAATGATTTTTACACTTTCAGCAGTATTTTCATCAATCATTCTTTCTTTTCCAATGTAAAGCCCTTCTGTATTTTCTCTAACAATCATAATATCTAAGTTTTTATAAACAGAATCTACACCTTCAAAACTTTTCATCGGTCTATAATTTGCATATAAATTTAATTTTTTTCTGATTTCTACATTAACACTTCTAAATCCTTGTCCTACAGGAGTAGCTGTCGGACCTTTGATTGCAACTTTATTTTTTTTGATACTATCCAAAGTTTTTTCAGGTAATGGAGATCCTTCTTTTTTATAGGCTCCTTCTCCAGCTTCTACTACTTCCCATTCGATTTTATCTGTTACTGATTCAATTACTTCTTTTGTGCTTCTAATTACTTCTTTCCCAATTCCGTCTCCATATATTAGTGATATTTTCATTTATTCAAATCCTTTCTTAATATTTTAAAATAATTATATCATTACTAGTTAGCTTTTGTTAAATCATCTATTTCTTTAAAATATTGTTTTGTAAGGTTTTCCATTTCTTTATCACTAATTGCTGTATTTCTTCCTTTATCATACTCTTTATCTATTTCCTTTTTAATAAGTTTTATAGTCGGATTATTTTTAGCTATTTTGTCCTCACCTTTCAATCCGTATTTTAGGTTTATCCATCCGGAAATTCCTGCATTTCCTGAATACTGATTGACTACTATTTTTATTGGTTTGTCGAATATTTTCTTACTGTTGAAAGAATTATACACTTCTTCATTTTTCATTAATCCATCAGCATGGATTCCTGCTCTTGTAGCATTAAAATCTTCTCCTAAGAAAGGAGTTTTAATATGTATATTATAATCAAATTCTTTCTCGAAAAATTCTACAACTTCATTTAAAACTTGGAACTGAATTTTTTTCTTAGGTTCCTTTAACTGGCTATATTCTACAAGCATTGATTCAGTTGGACAGTTTCCAGTTCTTTCTCCAACACCAAGTAAAGTTGTATTTACAGAAGAAGCTCCGTACAACCATGATGCTGTTGAGTTTGCTGTGCAATAATGATAGTCATTATGACCATGCCATTCTAGTTGAGAACTTTTCAAGTTACAACTATTTTTTATATAGTAAATTAATCCCGGCACACTTCTAGGAATTTCCATTCCATTAAAAGGTTTCCCCAATCCTAAGGTATCACAAAGTCTAAATTTGATGTCTACACCAGCATTTTTTCCCATTTCGTTAATTTTACTTACTAAAGGAATAACAAAATCAAAAATATCAGCCCGTGTTAAATCTTCTAAGTGGCATCTCGGCTTAATTCCTTCTTCTAATGCTTTATCAATTATATTGACATACATTTCGTAGACAGAAGATCTATCCATTCCTAACTTATGAAAAATATGATAATCGGAACATGACATAAGAATTCCAGTTTCTTTAATTCCCATGTTTTTAGCAATTTTCAAATCTTCTTCTTTTGCTCTTATCCATCCGGTTATTTCAGGAAACTCATAACCCAATTCTTGGCATTTCTCGACTGCTTTTCTATCTCTATCTGAATAAAGAAAAAATTCACTTTGCTTTATTAAACCGTTACCATTATCAATTTTATTTAAATATTTATATATCTTTACTATCTGCTCAACTGTAAAAGACTCCATAGACTGTTGTCCATCTCTAAAAGTAGTATCTGTTATCCAAATATCTTCTGGCAAATCAATAGGCATATTAAGTTTATTCCATCTGTTTTGAGGGAATTTCTCGTATGGAAATACATCTTTGTAGAGTTTAGGTTTCATCACATCAATTACTTCATATTCTTTTTTCATAAATATCAACTCCTATACTTGTTTTTGCAAGACTTTTATTTATATCTTCATTTATTAATTCTATTCATGCAACTTGCTATTTAGCATGTTTTTCTTTACAATAGACTTTTTATAGGCTTTGTAAATTATATCTAGTATAGATTTTAACACCTAGAGGAATAAGTGTCAATATTATTATGCAGGTTTTTTTATTTTTCTTGCATTAATTTTTTAAATGTATTCATTTTTTTGCATAAAAAAACTTCCGTGAATATTGATACGAAAGTTTTATTTTTATTTTTGGATTCTGTATGCTCCAAATATTATCATAAACATCCCTGCTATTTGAAATATGCTAAGCTTTTCTCCTAAAAAAACAAATGCTAATATCGCAGTAAAAGGAAGTTCCATAGTGCCTAAAATCGAAGTTAAATAAGCCCCTAATATTTTTACTCCCTTATATACAAGAAGCATCGGTATTAGTCCTGTTATTAGTGTCAAAACAAATATATATATCATATTTTGAAAGGTAATGTCAAAATCAAAAATTGTATTCTGCCCGTAAAAAATAAAAAATATTATTACAGCAACTAGCTGAGAATACATAATTAATACAGTACTTGGCACCTCTGGTATATTCTCTTCTATGTTGATATGTAAAAAAGCATAGCATATTGAAGACAAGAATGCTAAAAAAACACCAAAATAGCTTATTTTATCGATAGCCAACTTTGAGTTAGAAGCGAAAAAAAGCCCTATTATAATTATTATTAATGCAATATTTTTTGACTTATCAAACTTGAAACCTTTTAAAAACCTTTTATATATATATATTGAAGCTGAATGCAAATATAAAATCATTATAGCTAATCCTGCATTAAGATAAATCAAAGCTTTAAAATAAAGTACGTTTAAAAAAACAACTCCTATTATACCGTGTAGTACTATGAAAAGTAGATGATTTTTATTTAGAACTAAAACTGATTTATCCTTAATAAAGAAATAATTATAAATTACAGTAATAATTACAGTAAAAATAGAAAATAAAGGAACTAATGATAAATCACTAATTCCCCACCTATATAGATTCTTCACTCCAATTGAAAGAAGAGAGTATAAAAAAACACCAAAAATTACAACTACAATTCCTTGTTTTTTATTCATGCCGTCAGCTCCTCAAATGAAAAATTAATCTTAATTAAATTCGATAATATTTTTTCTGTATCTGTTAGGTATAAACTGGTTCTGTACTCTTTTATTTTCTCTATCTTTAATACTAATGGATTTGAAGTATTCTTTCCACATTTTTTCATATTTTTCTTCTTCATCCTCAAATTTTGTATAAATTCTTTTATTAATATTAGTTATATACCATTGTTTCTTACTATAAATCCCTGCTTTCATCCTTTTTTCATCAAATATTATAAAATTTTCACTTTTATATCTATCGGCAAAGTGAGACATTATAAGCTCCACAACATCATTATCAGGAGATATTTTTGCAAAGAGTATTCCATTTAAATCTTTAAACCTTAAAATTCCTAAAAATCTGTGCTTCTCTTTTGCAACTTTATCATATGTTTTTTGAACTGGAAAGGTATCTTCGTGAGAATAGAGTTGTGTTACATTTCCTTTTTTTAAGCCTAAGTTTATAAATTTAATGACATAGTATTCTTTATTTAGTTCAGAGGATAAAAAAGTGTAGTAAATCAACTTTAAAGCTCTTTTAGATATTCTTTCTACAATAACATCTTCCATAATTTGAGAAAACTCTTCATTTGATTTAACAATTTTATAACTCGACATCAGTGATCTTTGATATTCGTTCTTTGAATAAATACCAGTTGATTTTTTGTATTTATAATGAATATATATAGCCGTCATAAAACCTGTATATGTATTATCATAAAGGTAATCCATAAGACCTCCTAAAAGAAAGATAGCTGTCTATCATTTTCAATTTCTCCAAGTTTGTACTTAATAATTTCCGGTTTTATTTCTATTCCACCGTGATATCTTCCGTCACAGGTAATAAAGTATTTTGCTCGTTTAAGTACTACCCCCATCTTCTTTAAGTTTTCGTAATTCACTCTAAAAAATTTTCTTTCTTTAACAATTCTACCTGCTGATTTTGGACCTATTCCCGGTATTCTTAATAGTTCGTTGTAAGATGCCTTATTTACTTCCTTTGGAAATAAATGGATGTTATTTAAAGCCCAGTTTATTTTTGGATCAAACTCAAGATCGAAATTTCTATTAGCTTCTGAAAGCAGTTCATCAGCTCTAAATTTATAAAACCTTAAGAGCCAATCTGCTTGATACAATCTATGCTCACGTTTTAAAGGAGGTTTTGTATTAACTGACGGCAGTAGAGAATTTTCTACTACTGGTATATATGCTGAATAAAAAACCCTCTTTAGCTGAAATTTATCATATAGTATCTGACTGGTCTTTAATAGTTGATAGTCAGTATCTTGGGATGCTCCCACTATCATTTGAGTAGTCTGTCCTGCTGGTAGAAACTTCTCAGCTGCTCTGTATTTTTTTCTTTCCTCTTTGTTTTCTATGATTTGATTATTTAAGTTTTTCATAGGAAGAAGAAGATTCTTGGTGTTTTTTTGGGGAGCTAAAATTTTCAAACTTTTTTCACTTGGTAGTTCAATATTTATACTTAGTCTATCGGCTAAAAATCCAAGTCTAGTTATAAGTTCCTTTGAAGCATTGGGTATACCTTTGACATGAATATATCCTGAAAATTTATATTTAAATCTCAGTATTTCTAGAGCTTTACAAATATTTTCTGTAGTGTAATCTGGGTTTTTTTCAACTGCTGAAGATAAAAAAAGACCTTCTATATAGTTTCTTCTGTAAAATTCGAAGGTAATCTTTGCAATTTCTTCTGGAGTAAAAGAAGTTCTCTCTACATCGTTGCTAACTCTATTTATACAGTATGTACAATCGTAAATACAGTTATTTGACATTAAAACTTTAAGAAGAGATATACATCTACCGTCACTAGACCAAGTATGACATATTCCAAAGGATCTAGAGTTTCCAATTACTCCTTTATTTTTTCTTTCTACACCACTTGAAGAACAGGACACATCATACTTTGCCCCTTCAGCTAAAATTTTAAGTTTTGACATTAATTTATCCATAATACCACCACAAAGAACGTTTGTTCTATTATAGCATTTTTCTATCTACTTTCCAAGCAAATTATTTTTTTTCCAAAAGATTATTTTTTCTGCTGTTTTTGATGAATTTGTGTTATTTATTGAAAGATCATAATCGTATTCTTTAGATTTGTTTTGGTACATTGAATCGTAGTAATTTATCATCAACTCTTTAGCTACATAATCAAAATCATTTTCCTTTACCTTATTCTTTAAAGTTTTAATTCTTTCTTTTGATACATATTTTTTAAGTCTATCTATATTTTTTATGGATTCTTCTTTCCAATGTTTGTTTTGAATGTAATCATCTCTTAATACTTCTACTCTTTTTTCTATATCAGCATCTACATAAATGTGCAATCCCTCTTTCATGCTATCATGTATATATTTAGGTATTGTGACTCTTCCAACTCTTCTACTTTCAGCTTCTACAAATATATAATCTCCTTGAGCTTTATCCATGTAATTAAATATTTTTGATTCGAAATTTTTTTGTGTGCTAGGGTCTCCCAACCCTATCCCTCCTAAAAGCGAGCCTCTATGGTTTGCTGCTCCTTCAAAATCCAATATTTTTTCTCCTTTTTTTTCAAGCTCTTTTAATATCTCTGTTTTTCCTACTCCTGTGTTGCCGTGGATAACTATGTATTTCATTTTTTTATTTATAACTGGAAGATTTTCATAAATATATTTTCTATAATATTTGTACCCTCCATCAACTTTAATTATTGTCATCCCTATTGAAGAAAAAGCAGAAGTAAAAAAAGTACTTCTATACCCACCCCTTGCACAGTATGCAGCAATCTGCTTATCTGTATTTTTTATGAGTTCATTTATTTTCTCAAAAAAATCCGGAAGTTTCTTAGAAACTATTTCCACTCCTAATCTCCTAGCTTCAGTTACACTTTCATGTTTATATGCTGTCCCAACTAAAGCTCTTTCTTCGTCAGTAAATAAAGGTATATTAATAGAATCTATTATTCTCTCATCTTTGTGTTCTTTTGGACTTCTTACATCTATAAATAAACTATCATCTTTTAATTTTTCATATGGTCTAGTAATTAACATTGCTACCTCCTATAATAGATTTATTATAGCATATCTTCATAAATAAAAAAGGTGGCCTATGAAAAGACCACCAATTTTTACTATTAAATCTTTAATTTTATTATTGTACTACTTCGAATCCTTCGTTAGCCCAACCACTTGGTGCTGTTACAGGTGTACCCATTCCACTCTTTAATGATACTGCATCGTATCCTAAGAATCTCATTACCGCTACTGCCTGTCCTGCTGTTTGTCCTGAATAGCAGTTTACTATAATAGTTTTATCTCTTGGCAATGTATTGAATTCTAAATTCATATCTTTACCCCAAGGAATATTTGAAGCCGTTGGTATATGACCTTCAGCATAGTCTGCTGCCTGTCTTATTGATAAGAAGTATACACTCTCATCTCCTGCTTCTAAAAGTTCATTAGCTGCTTCTGATGAAATGATATTATTTTTAATATCTGCTGCTGCCATATCTTCAAAGTATTTAACTACTCTAGCTTTCATTGCTGGAGCCATTTCACTTACTGCTTCTGCTGATAATTCATTAGCTTCTGTTTCAAGATAAGCTTCATATCCTTCTGTATTAGATACTCCTAAAACAAATCCGTACTTTATTGACTGTACATCATATCCAGCCATTCTTAATACTGCTGTTGCCTGTCCTGCTGTTTGTCCTGTGTAGCAGTATAGGTATATTGGCTTATCCATTGGTAAAGATTCAACATGCTGTCCAAATTCTGCATTCCATGGAATATTTACTGCTCCCTTTATATGGCTTTCTGCATATACATCAGGTTGTCTTATGTCCAATACAAACATGTCTTCTTCACTATCTATCTTAGCAAACACATCTTCACTAGGAATAATGTTGCTTGATTCGTAATTTAAGAAGTAATCCGCAGCTGCTTCTTCAACTAAGTGTACAGGATATCCTTTATTTGTCCATCCTAGAGGTGCGTTAGCTCCAACACCCATTCCACCGTTAAGGGAAACTGCATCGTATCCTAATAGTCTTAGTCCTGCAACTGTTTGTCCTGCTGTTTGTCCTGAATAACAGTAAACTACAATAGTTTTATCCATAGGAAGTTTATCAAATTCTTGTTCCATTCCTGCTCCCCAAGGAATTAAATCTGCTCCTGCAATGTGTCCAGCATCATAAGCATCTTGCTGTCTTATTGAAAGAATATATATACTGTCATCTTCTGCATCTCTTAATTTCGCAAGGTCCATTTCGCTTATTTTATAGTTTTTGTACATTGTATCTGATACATCAGCTAAACCTTCATAATAATCTGTTAACGCTGCTT
>CAZNLP010000017.1:0-23200 GCA_964574015.1 uncultured Clostridia bacterium
TGAAGTCAATACAGGTGTTGAATACTATTTTGTACATCCAAGTTTTAAATGAAGAGTTCATATTAAAGCTTTCTATATTCTCATAAACTTTTATCAATGCCTCTTGAGAAATATCCTCAGCATCTTCTTTGTTTTTAAGAATTTTCAGAGCTATATTATAGGCATATTTTTTGTGTTCTTTTATTAACTCTTCGAAAGCCTCTACATCACCTTTTTGACTTTTTAAAATTAAGTCTTGGTTCATATTATATTCACCCCTGTTATTATTTATATAGACGAATTAAATTGCATTTAGTTCCATATATTTTTATTTAGCAGTTAAATTATACTATAGAGAATTTCCTTTTACAATTCATCTTATTATAATTAATGAATTCTTAATATATAAATCTAATATTGAATATATATTCTATTTATGATATTATTACTTTGAATTTTTTATACCCTATCCATTCCCTATTCTATCATTAGGAGAGAGAAAATTGAACATAATATATATACTAGTTTTAACTTTCATTTGGTTGGTATTTTCAGAGAAATTAACTTTTGAAGTTTTTGCATTTGGTTTTTTAATTTCTTTATTTCTAACTAAATTTAATAAATCATTATTAAATTTTAATAAACCTATAATAAAACTTGGTTATTTTCTTTTATTTGTTAAATACATTATTTTATTAATAATGTTAATAATAAAAGCAAATATTCAAGTTGCTCTTATTGTTTTAAATCCACATCCAAAACTAGATTCTATAATAGTTGATTATGAAACAAAGCTAAAATTAGATTTTCACAAAATGCTTTTAGCAAATTCAATAACCTTAACGCCGGGTACATTGACTATATCTGTAGAAAATAACAACTTAAAAGTTCATTGTCTTAAATCAAAATTTAAAGATGAAGTTTTTAACTCCAAATTCGAAAAAATTTTGTTGGAAATAGAGGATAGATATTATGATTAATTTTTTAAAATTTTCAGTAATTTTTTTATCTGTGACAGTTTTTTTCTGTATGTATAGAAGTATTAAAGGACCTACTATAGCCGATAGAATTATTTCAATAAATGTAATAAATACAAAGATTATTACAATAATTATAGCTGTTTCTTTTATTTATCATGAAACATACTTTATAGATGTAGCTCTTGTTTACGCTCTTATTGGTTTCACAGCCTCTATACTTATATCAAAAGTTATAAAGGAGTCATAATTATGAAAAGCTTGTTTTTCTTTATTTTTTTATTTGGTGGTTTATTATTTTTTGCTATAGGTACTTTAGGCATACTTAAATTTCCAGAAGTTTATTCAAGAGCTCACAGTTCTGCTAAATGTGATACCCTTGGAGCAATATTAACTTTAATTTCTTTTTGTATTTACAATGGATTTAATTTAGTAACTGTAAAAATAGTTATTATAATTATTTTTATAATGATTACTTCTCCAACAGCTACGCATATCATAACACGTGGTTACTACGAAAAAAAAGAGGATAGTAAAAATGAAAACATTTAGTATAATAATTATATTGTTTTTAATAATTTTTTCTATATCTGTATCTTTAATAAAAAACCTTCTTGCAAGTGTAATAGTTTTTATGGTATACAGCTTACTTATGGCTGTATTGTGGCAGCAGCTCAATGCCCCAGATTTAGCTATAACAGAGGCAGCAGTTGGAGCAGGAGTAACTACTTTGCTTTTTATTTTGACAATAAGAAAGGTTAATGGTGAAAAAGATGAGGAAGGCTAGTGCTGTTTTTATAACTTTAATTCTTATCTTTGTTCTACTTGTAGGAGTTAAAGATTTACCGGAATTTGGAAACATCAATAATCCAACTAATAATATTCTCAGTCAAACTTATCTTGAAAATACAGTTCTAGAAACCGGATCTCTTAATATTGTATCCGGAATAATATTAGATTATAGAGCTTTAGATACTTTAATGGAAGCTACTGTTTTATTTAGTGGTTTAATTGTTATTATGTTGTTATTTAAAAGTTAGGTGATTATATGATTAAAAAAGATATTATATTAAAAGAAGTTGGAAAAATAATTATTCCGCTGGTTCAAATATTTGGAATATATATAATTGTAAATGGTCATCTTTCATCCGGCGGAGGGTTTTCCGGGGGAACTGTATTAGCTTCATCTTTAATAATTATGCATTTAATTTACGGTGAAGCTTATGTCGAAAAAAATATAAAAAAGGAAACATTGATTAAATTTATAAGTATTTCTTTAATATTTTATGCAGTTGTTAAAGGTTACAGTTTTTTATCTGATGTTTATAATTTACCCCATCCTGCCCTTGGACCTGTAGGTAAGATATTTAGTGCAGGTTTTATTCTTTATTTAAATATTGTTTTAGGAATACTAGTTGCTTCAATCTTTTATATTATATTTTCAATTTTTATTAGTAAAGAGGTTTGATATGGAAATTTTTACAGAAAATTATTTTGAAACCGGAGCTATAATTTTATTTGGTATAGGTTTTGTTACCCTTATGCTTCATAGTAATTTAATTAAAAAAATTATAGGTATGAATATTATGGATACTGCAATTTTTTTGTTTTTTATATCAAAAGGTTATGTTACTAATAAAGAAGCTCCTATAGTAGTTGATATCACGAAAAATCCCGATAGTTATATTAATCCTGTTCCAAGTGCTCTCATGCTTACAGGTATAGTTGTAGCTGTAACTACTACAGCTTTTGCACTTGCTTTAACAATAAAACTTTATAAACATTACAATACAATAGATTTAGAAAAAATACTAGAAATGAGAGAGGAGTCATAGATGATTAAATTTATTCCATTAATAAATATTTTAATTTTGATTTTATTTTCTTTTATAATTTTAATTACAAAAAAGGAAAAAAATGTTAAGTTAATGTCTTTTGCCTCAAATATAATAACTTTCCTGTTATCTATTTTATTATTAACAAGAGTTTTGTTGGAAGATTTTATAGTTCTTAATTTAGGCAAAAATAATAGTCTTTTGGGCATTCAGTTTTATATAGGTTCATCAGAAGCTGTTATATCATTAACTTTTACCTTTGTTATGCTTATGATATTGTGGTTCTCAAATTCTAGTATTAAAAAAGAAGTTAGTGAAATTCGAATATCTTTTTTTTATATTTTGATTAATATACTTTTAGCCTCTCTACTTGGAGTTATATACTCTAATGATTTATTTAATAGCTACGTTTTTATTGAAGTATCAACATTATCAGCATGCGGATTAATTATTTTAAAAGATAAAAAAGAAAATATTAAAGCAACAGTAAAGTATTTAATTATGAGTACAATAGGCTCAGGTCTTGTTCTTATGGCTATAGCTTATATCTACTCTATAACAGGACACCTTAATATTACTAATATCAATGAAGTTATAGTTTCAAGTTATCAATCACACCAAAATGCAGTTTTGATTATTTTAGGTTTATTTACAGTTGGTTTAGGAATAAAAAGTGCTGTATTTCCTTTACATAGTTGGCTTCCAGATGCACATTCCTCAGCTCCAACTCCTGCAAGTGCTGCTCTATCTGCTCTTGTTATAAAAGTATACGTATTCATGCTAATTAAAATTTTATTTAGAATGTTTACCTATGAAATTGTAAATAGTTTTATTATCATGGATATAATTCTATTGTTAGGATCTATGGGTATGATTTTTGGGTCTATAATGGCTATATTCCAAAAGGAGTTAAAACGGATGATTGCATATTCAAGTGTTGCTCAAATGGGTTATATTGTTTTTGGTATCGGTCTTGGTACGATTTCCGGTACCGCAATTGCTACATATCACATAATCGGTCATGCAGTTACTAAGTCCTCTCTGTTTTTAATTTCTGGTTTGATGATTGAAAAAACTTCCAGTAAAAAAATAGAGGATTTAAAAGGCATAGGTCGCGAAATGCCTATTACTTTAGGATTATTTACATTAGGGGCTTTCTCTATGGTTGGTATTCCAATTCTCCCAGGGTTTATTTCAAAATGGTACCTATCTCTTGCTTGTATTGAAGTTGGTCGAGTTCCTTTGATTTTAATAATTTTAGCAAGTTCACTTTTAAATGTTTTATACTATTTTCCAATAATAATAAATGGGTTTTTCGGTAATGAGAATTTAGATGGAAAAATATATAAGAGCAAAAAGATAGAATTATCACGACTTATACCTATATTCTTCTTAGTTTTATCTATAATTTTAGTTGGTGCTTTTTCTAGTAAATTAATAAATTTGTTTTAAATGTTAAAGGAGTAAGACATGGACCTTATTATTGTAGTACCAATAATGCTACCAATCTTGACAGGTTTTTTATTAGGTATAATAAAGCCTAATTACAATAACAGAAATACGATAATTATTTCTTCTACAATTCTTAATTTTATTTTAATTTTATATATAATTTTATTTAAGCATAATGTAAGTTTTCATATTGTGAAAATTAATGAGTTTTTAGATATATATTTGATGCCTGACAATATCGGCAAAATTTTTGCAACCTTAGTATCTGCACTTTGGATACTCACTACTTTTTATTCGATTGATTATATGGGTAATCAAAAAAACTTAAATAAGTTTTTCATGTTTTTTATGATTACAGAAGGAGTTACTATTGGTATTGCTTTTTCAGGAAATCTCATAACTCTATACTTGTTTTACGAATTACTAACACTATCAACATTTCCTCTTGTTATAGAAAAGGGTTCGGAAAAAGCTCTACAAGCAGGGAAGAAATATCTTATCTATTCTTTCTTCGGTGCGACTATGGTTCTATTTGGCATCATACTTCTCTTTAGTCAAACTCAAAATTTGGCATTTACACCGGGAGGAATTGTTGGTTCAGTGCCTATGGGGAATCCTAATTTTTACCTATTTATATATATTCTTCTTTTTTTAGGCTTTGGAGTAAAAGCTGCTCTTGTACCATTTCATTCGTGGCTTCCTTCAGCAATGGTTGCACCAACCCCTGTTAGTTCTCTACTACATGCAGTAGCTGTTGTTAAATCTGGTATATTTGCTTTAGGTAGAATGACCTATTATATTCTTGGTTGGGAAGTTATTGAGCACACAAAAGGTAATGATTATATGTTAATACTAGTTCTTATAACAATATTGATGGGTTCATTTTTAGCAATTCATCAACAAAATTTAAAAAAAAGATTAGCATATTCAACTATAAGTCAGTTAGGTTATATTATGCTGGGTTTAGTAATCTTTGAGAATAGTTCTTATATAGGTGGAATGCTTCATATGCTTTTTCATGCTACAATAAAAATTACCCTTTTCTTTTGTGTAGGTGCCATAATGCATTATGAAAATAAAACCGAACTCAAGGAAATAGAAGGAATTGGAAAAAGAATGCCTAAAACTATGCTTAGTTTTACTGTAGCATCAATCTGTCTTATTGGCATTCCTCCTATGAATGGATTTGTAAGTAAATGGTTTTTAGCAATAGGTGGTTTAGAAAGAGGTAATTATTTTGTTCCAATAATACTTCTTTTAAGTGCATTACTGACAGCTGCTTATCTAATACCTATAATATCTTCAGCCTTTTTCAAAGGCAAACCTGCTCATGACGTAGAGGTATCTGAGCCTAATAATTTTATGTTAGTTCCAATAGTTTTACTTGCGGTGTTAAATGTTATTTTAGGCTTTTTCCCAAATGCACTGATAACTATGATCCAATCTGCTGCATCTAAATTGTTTTAAGAAAGGTATAATATGAATAGACTGTTATTATTTATTATTTTGTTTCCTACAATAACTACATTTATATCATATTATGTAGGACAAAAAAATGAAAAAAATAGAAATTTAATAAATATTTTTTCTACTTTAATTAATTTTATAGTTATTTTATATCTTTATAAATATATAAAAACTGATACAATATCCTATGAAATTTCATATGTTATGGGTACTGGTTTAAACTTGAAATTAACTAATTTTAGGTATTTGTTTATATTCATTACTGGTTTCATATGGTTTATTGTAAATATATATTCAAGTCAGTATCTTATTAATTATATACATAGAAATAGATATCACTTTTTCTTCATGATAACTTATGTAAGTACTCTTGGTATATTTCTATCTGAAAATATCTTAAATTTATTTACATTTTTTGAGATTATGTCTTTCGCATCTTATCCTTTAATAATTCACGATGAAGATGAAGAAGCTCATGAAGCTGGTGCAACCTATATGGCTATGGCTGTTGCAGGTGGTTTACTACTTCTAATGGGAATTTTTCTTATGTACTCTTTTACTCAAGCCCTTAATATTTCTGAAATATCTACAATTTTGCCTACATTAGGACCGGTTAAGTATGTAATCAGTGGATTATTGATTATCGGTTTTGGAATAAAAGCCGGTCTAGTTCCTCTGCATATATGGCTTCCTAAGGCTCATCCTGCAGCTCCAACTCCAGCAAGTGCGATTTTATCAGGAGTTTTAGTTAAAACTGGTATATATGGTATAATTGTCACTATAATTTTTTTAATGGACTCAGATTTATATTTATCCTATTTAATGTTTGCCGCAGGTTTTATAAATATTTTTACTGGAGGAATATTAGCCCTATATCCTCTTAATATTAAAAAAACCTTAGCCTACAGTTCTGTAAGTCAATTAGGATATCTATTTTTAGGAATTGGATTAATTGGAATATTAAAAGATCATAGCTATTTAGCAGTCTACGGCACAGTTTTTCATATTTTTAATCATGCTGTGTTTAAGGTTATGCTATTTATGGGAATGGGAATTATATATATGATTACTCATGAGCTAAATATAAATAAATTGTACGGTTTTGGCAGATTTAAACCAGCCTTAAAAATAACTTTTTTTATCGGCCTTTGTGCAATTATAGGATTACCAGGTTTTAACGGATATGTGAGCAAGACTCTTATACACCACAGTCTTTCAGAATATCTTCATAGTTATAACTTAGGATTGCGTCTCTTTTTTGAAATTCTATTTATAACTGGAAGCTCATTGACTACAGCTTATCTTTTAAAATTGTATATAAGTTTATTTGTTGAAGATAACAGTAAGTACTATGCTTCTTTTAGAAAACATATTAATAAAAGAGCTCTTTTTCCTATGATAATTTCATCATTTTTAATTATTTACATCGGCATTAATCCAAATATTTTTGAAAAATATTTTTTTAATACTTTTAGTATTTTCAATGTGAATCCAGATTACATTCATAGTATTAATTTTTATACTTTAAGCAATGTTATATCTGCATTTGTTACTATAGGTTTAGGAGTAGTTATTTATAGGTATTATGTAATGAAAAATTTGAGAGTAGAAAAAAATAATCATTTAGATTATATAAATAGAAGTAAAGACTGGATTTCACTTGAACACAATATTTATATCCCGATTTTAGGAACTTTTTATACTATAATAATATTTATTTTGAAAATTATTGATAATCTTCTTTTATCAGTAGGACGATTCTTTTCTTATAGTTTTGCTTATATAGTTAGTGTGGATTTTGACAGATACCCTAACCCATTAATTTTTATAACTTCAAATTTTACTAATATATACAATAAATATAAAGATAAACCTAGAGGTCCTTCTACAGTCAATAAACTAACCGACAAATTAGAAAGAAGGAAAAAATATAATGTAACCGATAAGACAAAAAAATCTTTTAATTATGAAAATAAGGATATAAAGATAAATAAAAAAATAGAAGGCTTTAAAAGTTTTAAAAACACAAAAAAATATACTTCAATAAAGAAGGATTTAGATAGTACAAAACATAAAATGAATAGCATAACTTATTCTATCTACTTAATAGGTATTGTTATTGTAGTTGTTCTGTTAGCTTTAATAATATTTAGCACTTAAAAACTCCGGCTATTAACCGGAGTTTTGATTATTTTCCACTTGTCATTGTAAGATTCACTATACTCTTCTCTAATTCAATTATATTATTTTTTATTTTGTTATATTCTTTTTTAGTTAACTCTTCTTTTAAGGTTTCATCTGTTATTTCAGCTGTCTTACTGAACAAGTTTTCAAGCTCTCTTAATTTTTTCTTTAGTTCATGTATTTTTTCAAATTCAATAACTTCAGAATCTTCTTTTTCAATTAATCTCTTAGATTTGAAAAATACTCTGCCATCTTCATGACCTAAATTCTCTACTTTTTCAAGAGTTACCTCGAACTCTTCATCTTTCTTAGGAATTATGGTTTCATAACCTAATTGTTTTTCAATTGTATCAGCAAAAGCTTCTCTTGAATCTTCTTCACCATGTACTATAAAGGTTTTTTTAGGTTTGGTTTTTAGCTCTTTTAACCATGCAAGTAAGTCGTCTCTATCTCCATGACCTGAAAATCCTTCTATGCTGTATATATTTGCGTTTACTTTGATTTCTTCACCTAATATTTTAACTTCTTTTTCACCATCTTTTAATCTTCTTCCCAATGTACCATCTGCCTGATATCCTACAAAGATAACAGATGCATTGTTTCTCCAAAGGTTGTGCTTTAAGTGATGTCTAATTCTTCCAGCTTCACACATTCCACTGGCTGAGATAATTATCTTTGGGTCTGTTGATACATTAAGGGCTTTTGATTCATCTACACTCTGTGTGAAGTGTAAGTTTTTAAAAAATAGAGGATTATCTCCCTTCATAATATAATCTCTTGCTTCCTTATCAAAAGCTTGAGCATTTTTATTAAAAATCTCAGTTGCTTTTGTTGCAAGTGGACTATCTATATATACAGGAATGTCTTTTAAAAGCTTACCCTCTTCCCCATCACCATCATAGTATTTATTCAGTTCATATATGATATCTTGAGTTCTACCTACTGCAAAAGAAGGAATAACAACTGTTCCATTCTTTTTTATTGTATCAGTTAGTATGTTGACCAGATTTCTAGTTCTATTTTCTACTTCCTCATGTAATCTATCACCATAAGTTGATTCTATAATTAAATAATCGCAATCATCTATAATATCAGGATTTCTCAAAATAGGCTTGTTTTTCATCCCTAAATCACCAGTAAAAACCAATTTCTCTTCCTGACCGTTTTCTTTTATCCATAATTCTATAATAGCTGACCCCAAAATATGTCCAGCATCTTTGAACCTTAGTGTTATGTTTTTATCGATTTCTATTTTCTGGTTGTAAAGAATAGGTTTAAATAGTTTGAGAGATTCTTCTGCATCCTTTGTATTGTATAAGGGAAGTACTTCTTCCTCGCCTTTTCTTAAAGCCTTTCTTGTTTTCCACTCTGATTCAACTTCTTGAATATGAGCACTATCCATCAGCATAATTGAACACAAGTCGCTGGCAGGTTTAGTTGCATATATTTTTCCTTGAAATCCCTTTTTTACAAGCAAAGGTATCCTACCGCTGTGGTCAATGTGAGAGTGACTTAAAAATAGATAGTCGATTTCTGAAGGATTAAATGCAAAATCTTCATAGTTTAACTCATCTATTTCTTTTTTACCTTGAAATAGCCCACAATCTAAAAGTATTTTTTTATCTTCAATTTCAATATAATGACACGAACCCGTAACTGTGCCTGCTGCTCCTGTAAACTTTATTTTCATCTGTAATGCTCCTTTATTTTATTCTATTAAAATTATTATTCTAAGTCTTCAAGATCTTCTGAGTCTTCTTCACTCTCAGGTACTTCTGAAGATTCTTCTATTCCTAAATCTATTTCATCATAATCAACGAGTTTTTCAATATCTGCATTCTCTTTAACTTCTTCTAATTTTTCATTATATTTTTGATTTTTTAAAGCTTCTTCAACTTCTAATTCATTATCTTCAAAAGTAACTTTTCTATCCATAACTTTTATAATATGAATTCCATATTGGCTTTCAACCAAACCACTTAATTCTCCAGTTTCTAATGTGAATGCTACCTCTTCAAATTCAGGTATCATTTCTCCTCTTTTAAAGTATCCTAAGTCTCCACCACTTTGAGCTGATCCATCAATGGAATGTTCTGCTGCTAATTCTTCGAAATCTTCTCCTTCATACAATTTAGCCAATATATCTTGTGCTAACACAGGGTTTTCAACTAGAATATGACTTGCCTTAACACTATCAATTTGCTCTTTATTGCTGTCATAATATTCCTTTAGCTCATCTTCAGAAAGTTCAAGATTTTCAACATAATCATTAATATATTTATTTATAAGCTGATCTTTTTTCATAGAGTTCTTTACATATTCTTCTGAAAGATCATTTGATTCTAAGTACGAGTTATATTCTTCTTCCGAAGGAAACTGTCCTTTGTACGCATCAAATTGTTCATTTAGTTCTTCTTCGGATACTTCAAAGCCGCTGTCTAAGGCTTCCTGCTCTAAGGCTTTATCTAAAACCATAGTATCTAAAACAGCTTCCTTAAGATATCTTTCGAAAGTTTTGCCCTCTTCCATTTCTATACTCCATATATCATTACCATACTGTGATTCATACATATTCTTATATAATGCAAGTTCCTTCTTATACTGCTCTATACTAATACTTTCGCCGTTTACAGTAGCTGCTTCAGTTCCTTCCGCTTTCTGTACACATCCTGTAAAGGCTGTCGCTATTAAGACTAATACTAAAAATAATACTATTTTTTTGTTTTTCATTACTTCCTCCTAAATTTTTTTGACAATTTACATCTCAATTATTTGATTATATATTTTTTCAAACATATTTTCAAGATTATAAAGCAATTGTCTTTTTTCTGTACTTTTCATTTTGAAAATGATTTTGTAATCTTTTGTTATTCTATCAATATTATCTCTATAGTCATCTATAATTATTGATACAGCTTTATTTATAGTTTTTTTATCTTCTATAAAATCAAAAACTAGCTTTGTGTTATTTTGTTTTATTTCTTTTATTCCTATTTTTAATCCGTAGATTTTAACTTCTGCTAATTTTAGAAGATTTTCAACTTCATATGGGATTTCACCGTACCTGT
This sequence comes from uncultured Clostridia bacterium, assembly GCA_964574015.1. Classification (GTDB taxonomy): domain Bacteria; phylum Bacillota; class Clostridia; order Tissierellales; family Dethiosulfatibacteraceae; genus UBA8670. Next base: position 10,963 of record CAZNLP010000017.1, read on the forward strand.
CAATTATTTCATCAGATACTTCCATGATATCTTCTTTTGATTCAACAGCAGAAATTTTCTTGTAAATTTCAATTTTTTGATCTTCGTCATCAATATAACTGTTTGGTATGTATGCATTTATATCGATATCTATCGACATATTAACAGCTTCAGTTGAAGGTTTTCTTATTCTATCTTTTTTTACATTTTTAACAGTTCTCTCAAGCATTTTTACGAATAAATCATAGCCAACTGCAGCAATATGTCCATGCTGCTGTGCTCCAAGTAAATTACCTGCACCTCTGAGTTCAAGGTCTCTCATTGCAATTTTAAATCCAGATCCAAACTCTGTAAATTCTTTAACTGCCTTTAATCTTTTTTCTGCAACTTCAGATAAAACCTTATCTTTTTCATAAGTTAGATATGCAAAAGAAGTTCTATTACTTCTCCCTATTCTTCCCCTTAACTGATAAAGTTGGGATAGTCCAAACTTATCTGCTTCATCAATTATCATTGTATTGACATTTTTTATGTCCATACCAGTTTCTATTATTGTTGTACAGACTAAAATATCATATTTGTTGTTTATGAAATCAATCATAATATTTTCTAATTCTCTTTCACTCATTTGTCCATGGGCCACAGCTATATTTGCTTCAGGTACCAGTCTTCGAATCTTGGCTGCTTTTTCCTGGATATCGAAAACTCTATTGTGAACATAATAAACCTGTCCACCTCGAGATAGCTCTTTTGTTAAAGCTTCTCTTATAAAGCCAGGATTATTTTCAAGTACATAAGTTTGAATGGGAAATCTTTCTGCCGGAGGTTCTTCAATAATAGACATATCTCTAATTCCAATTAGTGACATATGTAAAGTTCTTGGTATTGGTGTTGCCGTCAAAGTTAATACATCTACATCAGTTTTTATTTCTTTTATTTTTTCTTTATGTTTTACACCAAATCGCTGTTCTTCATCTACTACCAAAAGCCCTAAATCTTTATATTTAACATCCTTTGAAAGTAATCTATGAGTTCCTATAACTACATCTACTAATCCTTTTCTTAGTTTATTTATGATTTCTTTTTGCTGTTTAGCTGTTCTAAATCTACTGAGCATTTCTATTGTAACGGGATAGTTTCTAAATCTTTCTATCATATTTGAATAATGCTGTTGGGCTAAGATTGTAGTAGGAACTAAAACCGCTGTTTGCTTACCGTCTAAAACAGCTTTGAATATACTTCTTATAGCAACTTCTGTTTTACCAAAACCTACATCTCCACATAGCAATCTATCCATTGGTATGTCAGTTTCCATGTCCTCTTTAATTTCTTGTACACATTTAAGTTGGTCTTCAGTTTCTTCGTATGGAAACTCTTCCTCAAACTCTTTCTGCCATTCGCTATCTTCAGAGAATTCATAACCTTTAACGGATTTTCTTTTTGCATACAACTCCAGAAGTTCATCAGTCATTTCATCAATTGCTTTTTGAGCCTTATCTTTGGTTTTTTTCCATTCTGATCCACCCATTTTATTAATTCTAGGCTTTTCAGAGTCTCCTCCGATATATTTTTGGACTAAATCCATTTGATCTACCGGTACGTAAAGTTTGTCATTTCCTCTATATTCAATAGTTAAATAATCTTTTGTTACTTCTTTAATTTCTATCTTTTCTATACCTACGTACTTTCCTATACCGTGATATTCATGTACGACATAATCACCTATTTTTAAATCGGTGAATGTTTCTATTTTTGTGCCTTTTGATTTTCTTTTCTTTGTTTTTTTTCTTTTTACTCTTCCGTAGATTTCGTTTTCAGAAATCAGCAAGAATTTTTCTGTAGGTAATTCTAAACCTTTTTCAATGTATCCTTTTGTTATAAGAGCATGGGATTTTAATATCTTTGTATCTCCTTCTCCCGATACTCCAACAGAACAATTTAAGGATTTCAGATCATCAAATAATTTTATACCCTTTTCAAGAGAAGATATAGATATAGCTATTCTGTATTTTTTTTCCTTGTAACTCTTTATCTCTGAAGCTAATTCTTTGATGTTCCCAAAATATGATCTTGATTCTCTTCCTTCTAGATGTATTTTTACATTTTGTTCGAAGTTTTTATTATTCTTTAATATAGCATTATATACAAAATACCTTAGTTTTTTCTTAACTTTTAAAAGTATATCTAAAAAATTTATAAAAATTTCTCGATGTCCTGTTAACACTTCTCCTTTTTCAAACAAATCAGTGTATTTTTCGTTAAATTCAATTTCTCTCGACCTATCTTCTTCCAATATTCTATTTGGTTCATCAAAAATAACTATAGTCTCTTCATCAAAGTAATCCATAAAATTCGAATATTCTAATGGAGTATATGGAGAAAAGAATTCAGCATTATCAATATAGTCTCTATTGTCTAGAGATTCTATCATTTTTTTGTATGTCGACTTTAAATTTTCTTCCTTTTTTCTATTTTTATTCCTTAACCTTAAATTTTCATAATCGTTTTTTATATTTTCCTTTGTTATTTCTATTTCGTCATCTTTTAAGAGTATCTCACAACAAGGTATAATTAGGCATTCTTCAATATTTTCTATGGATCTCTGACTCCTATAATCAAAGGACCTTATTGAGTCGATTTCATCTCCAAATAATTCTATTCTATATGGATTGTCTTTCCATGGTGAAAAAACATCAACAATTCCTCCTCTTACAGCAAACTGACCCTTACCTTCAACTTGAGATACCCTTTTGTATCCCATTAAAACAAGCTGTTTAGATATATTTTCAATATCTATGATAGTATCCATATTAACTTTTAGAGAAAACTCTCTAAATCTATTTTTTTTCATTATTCTATCAGTAATAGCTTTTTGTGATGCAACAAATATAGAATTTGATTTTTTAACAGCCTGTTCCATTACATTTATTCGGCTGTACATGTCGTCTCTGCTCAATGCTTCTATTCCGTATAGAACAAATTGTTTGCTTTTCAACTGATAAGCTTTTTCTGTGAAGTTTTTTATTTTTTGATTAATCTTACTACCTCTGATATCATCATATGTTATTATCAATATTTTTTTGTTAAATTTCTCTTTAATCAGAGAGGTAATAAAAGCAAATCCATCTTCATTTAATCCGTATAGAATTGGATTTTCACCCTTTTCTATACTGGTGTAAATTTTTTCTAATGTATTGCTTTTTTCTAAAGTTCTTTTATAAATATCTTTCATTTTTCCACCATAACTTGCTAAAGCTCGGGTAAAAATTTACCCGAGCATTTATTATCTAATATTATATTTGTTCATTGCTTTATCTACATCGGTTCTAATTATTTCTTCAGCAGAATCTCCAGCCTGCATAATGATATCTTTTACTATATCTCTTTCTTCTTTTGAAAATTTCTGCAGCACATATGCAGCTAAATCCATTCTTTCATCTCTTCCAACACCTATTCTTATTCTTGGAAAGATATCTTCTCCTAATTGATAAATAACTGATTTCATTCCATTATGAGATCCTGCACTTCCCTTTGATCTTATTCTTAACTGTCCTAGTTCTAAATCAACATCATCATATACAACTATTAAATTCTTTGTCGGAATCTTGTAAAAGTTTTTCAAATCAACGACAGCAAATCCACTTCTGTTCATATAGGTTGTTGGTTTTACCAGTAAAATTTTTTCGCCATTTATTCTGTATTCCCCAAATAGAGAATTGAATTTCGATTTATTTAATTCGACCTTGTTTTTATATGCTAAATAATCTACTGTATCAAATCCTACATTGTGTCTTGTTCCCTGGTACTGTTTCCCTACATTTCCTAAGCCTATTACAGCATACATATTTTCACCTCTCGTTTATTCGAAAAGCTTACTAATTGATCTTCCTTCTGATACTCTTTTTATTACCTCTGCAAGTAAAGGAGCAACGCTTACTACCTTTATCTTATCAATTTGCTTTTCTTTTGTTAGGGGTATTGTATCTGTTATAATTAGAGATTCAACTACTGAGTTTTCTAATCTTTCAATTGCCGGTCCTGATAAAACTCCATGAGTAGCACACGCATAAACTTTCTTTGCACCTAACTCCTGAAGTACTTTTGCTGCTTTTGTTAAAGAACCTGCCGTATCTACTATATCATCTATCAATACCACATTTTTATTTTTTATGTCTCCTACTACATTCATAACTTCTGATACATTTGCCTTCTGTCTTCTTTTTTCAATTATTGCTATTGGCAAGTCTAAAGATGTAGCAAAGTTTCTCGCTCTAAGAACTCCACCAACATCCGGGGATACAATTGCAAAACTGTCATCCAGCATTGGTCTAATAGAATCAGCTAGAATAGGTCCTCCAAGTAAATGATCAACGGGTACATTAAAATATCCTTGTATCTGCCCAGCGTGTAAGTCCATAGTTATTACTCTATGAGCACCTGCTGCAGTTATCATATCAGCTACTAATTTTGATGTGATAGGATCTCTCGCTTTAGTTTTTCTATCTTGTCTAGCATAACCATAGTATGGTATTACTGCATTTATTCTTCCTGCTGAAGCTCTTTTTAAAGCATCAATAAAAATAAGTAGTTCCATTAAATTTTCGTTAACAGGCGGACAGGTAGGTTGTATTACAAACACATCTGCTCCTCTTACGGATTCATTAATTTCTACTGTACTTTCACCATCACTAAAAGCACCAACAGTGCAGTTTCCAAGGGGTTGTCCAAGTTCTCGACTTACTTTTTCAGCTAAAGCGGGGTTAGACCCTGCACTAAATAGTTTAATTCCTGCATTTTGTAAAAGCATTATTTCCTCCTATTTATATCTATTTTTTCCTTTTTTTATTTTATTAACTTGTCTTGCTCTCCCAATTGCCAAGGCATCTTTTTCAACATCTTCAGTTATTGTTGAGCCGCAAGCAATATATGCTCCTTCATTTATTACTATCGGAGCTACTAAGTTTGAATTGCTTCCAACAAAAGCTCCGTCTTTGATAATAGTCTTATATTTGTTTTGGCCATCGTAGTTAACAAAAATTACACCACATCCTATATTTGCACTCTCTCCAATTTCTCCATCTCCTAAGTAAGCAAGATGAGACGCTTTTGAGTTATCTCCTATTGATGTGTTTTTTAGTTCTACAAAGTCTCCAATTTTAACATTACTTCCAATTTTACAATTAGGTCTTATATATGCATAAGGTCCTATTTTACTGTTGTTTTCTATAGATGAATTTATTATCCTGGAATTTTCTATTATATTATTATTTCCTATTTCTGAATTGGTTATTCTACAACCTTGTCTAATAATATTATCAGAACCTATAACTGTATTACCTTCTATAAAGCTATTTGGATAAATAATTGAATCTATACCAATCTTTACCTTACTTTCAATATATGTATTATCAGGATCGATAATTGTTACACCATTTAACATGTGTTTTTCATTTATCTTAACTTTTTGTTTTTTTGTTAATTCTGCAAGTTGAATCCTGTTGTTTACACCTTTAATTTGAGTAGAGTCGCAAATTTTGTATGCTCCAACCCTTCCACCTTTGTTTACAATTTTTTTTATTCCATCTGTGATATATAATTCATTTTGAGAATTATCATTATCTAATTCCTTTAATATACTTTTTAAAATATCTCCTTCAAAACAGTATATTCCGGAATTTATTTCTTTTATTTCTTTCTCCTCAGCAGTGGCATCTTTTTCTTCTACTATTCCATTTAAGTTGTTATTCTTTCTTATTATTCTACCGTAACCATAAGGATTTTCTAATTCTGATGTTAATACTGATGCTTTGTTATTATTCAATTTATGAAAACTAATAAAATTATTCAATGTTTCGCTTTCAATAAGAGGTACATCTCCATTAAGGATTATAACTGTAGACTTCTCTTCTATAATATCTTCGGCTTGCATTACGGCATAACCGGTCCCATATGGGTAATCATCACCTATAGGTTGTTCCTTCCATATGAAATCTCTATTTTTTAAATCTTTTATTATCTTATCTTTACCATGTCCTAAAATAAGAACTTTTTTATTTATATCAGCTTCCGTACAGGCATCAAGCACATAATCTATAATCTTTTTACCCATTATTGTATGTAGCACCTTAGGAGTTTTAGACTTCATTCTTGTACCTTCTCCTGCTGCTAAAATCAAGCCAATATTCATACTACCACCTCAATTCCTATGATATTATACAACTATATTTATTATTTTACAATATATAATATGCAGAATATAATATACACAATAAAAAAGGGTCTTGTTAGACCCTTGCGGATAAATTATAAAATTATTCCTCTTCTTCCGCCAGCTTCTCTTCATATGAAACAAATACCGCATCCTGAATCATTGCTCTAGTTTCAGAGTTAATTGGATGAGCAATATCTTTAAACTCGCCGTCTGGCATTTTTCTACTTGGCATAGCTATGAAAGGTCCGTTTTGTCCGTCAATAATCTTGATATCATGTACTACAAAACAGTCATCAAAAGTAACAGAAACGATGGCTTTCATTTTGCCTTCAGAGTTAATTTTTCTAACTCTTACATCTGTAATTTGCATGGTTTCACCACCTTTTTTAAGGATTATGTCCAAACTATAATTTATTTTACTATATATTAATAAAAAATGCAAAATTTTTATTCTTCAAAACCTTTCAATTCATTGGGTCTAATGTCAATAATTTTATTTTCTTCATCTACCTCTTCTAAAGTCAATAGCGAATTATAATCTTTTGATAATTTCTTTTCAGGATTTCTAGTTTCTACTACTACGGCTACTCCTTCTACTTGTGCATTAAATTCATTCATCATATCCCTCATTCCTTTAATAGTACCTCCACCTTTCATGAAATCATCTACAAGTAGTACTTTAGATCCTTCTTTTAAGGCTCTTCTTGAAAGAGTCATTGTTTGTATCTTGTTTGATGAGCCTGAAACATAATTTATGCTTAAAGTACTTCCTTCAGTAACCTTTGTATTCCTTCTTATAACTATCAAAGGTACATCCATTTCTCTAGCCGTCATTAAAGCAGCAGGAATGCCCTTCGTTTCTACAGTTACTACATAATCAACCTTTTTTTCGGAATATAGGGAAACTATTGTTTTAGCAATGTTTTGTGCATAATAAGGAGAGTTAAATATATCTGTCATATATATAAAACCTCCGGCTATTATTCTCTTAGGATCAGAAAAAACTTCACACAACTCTTTTAGTATATTTGAAATTTCTTTTTTACTTATCTTAGGTATAAAAACTACTCCTCCAGAAGCTCCAGCTATCGTATTAATTTTTCCATAATCGAATTCTTCTACTAGATTTTTAACAATTAGGATGTCTTCGCTTATAGTTGATTTTGCTGCATTGAAAATTTCAGAAAAATAGTTGTATGAAAATATATGATTAGGCTGCTCAGTAAATATTTTCATTAATGCACCAATCCTTTGGTTTCTTTTATATTTTTTCATTTGTTCACCTCAATGCGAAATATTTCTTTAATTATATATTTTATATTCGGTTTTTTCAAGAATATGACCCTTTAATTTTAAATTTATTTTTGATATAATACATCTATTACTAAAAAGGTGGTTAATAGATGAAAGATTATAAAAATATTCATTTTATCGGAATTGGCGGTATAAGTATGAGCGCCCTTGCACAAATTTTATTATCTAAAGGTCTTAAAGTTTCCGGATCAGATATTAATAAATCTCACATGACTGATTTGTTGGAAAAAAAAGGTGCTAAGATTTATATTGGACACAATGTTGATAATCTAAAGAATCCTGATTTAGTTGTTTATACTTCTGCAATTTCTTATGATAACCAAGAGTATCAAAAAGCTTTAAGCTTAAACATTCCCGTCTTAGAACGAGGTAGATTTTTAGGTTCTATTATGAAGGATTACAATAAGACTACTGCAATCTCTGGAACTCATGGAAAAACAACAACAACCGGTATGCTTTCTAGTATCATGTTGAAAACGGATATCAATCCAACAATTTTATTAGGAGGAGAATATCATGAAATTAAAGGAAACGTTAAGATAGGAAGTAATGATTATTTTTTAACTGAAGCCTGTGAATACAAAAAGAACTTTTTAAATTTCGAACCATATATAGGTACTATATTAAATATAGAAGAAGATCATCTTGATTTTTTTAAAGATTTAGATGAAATCAAAAAAACTTTTGTGGAGTTTGCTCAAAAAATTCCATCCTATGGATTTTTAGTGTATAACAGAGATGATCCAAATCAAGAAAATATTTTTGATGATGTACTTTGCAATAAAAAATCTTTTGGGGTTTATAAGGATTCCTACTGTAGTGCTAAAGAACTAAAGTTTGATCCATATCCATCTTATAAATTAGTTATAGATGGTGAAAATATTTGTCACATAAATTTAAAAGTCCCCGGTATGCATAATGTCTACAACTCTTTAGCTGCAGCAACCTGTGCTTATCTTTCAGGTGCTGCAAACTGTACAATAAAAAAGGGCCTGGATAGCTTTTCCGGTACAAAAAGAAGATTCGAATATAAAGGTACATATAAAAATATAATAGTAATTGATGATTATGCACATCATCCAACGGAAATAAAAGCAACATTAGAAACTGTTTCAAAATTAACTGAAGGAAAAATTCATGTTGTTTTTCAACCGCATACTTTTTCAAGAACAGCTGCTCTTTTAGACAAGTTTTCTGAATCTTTTGATGCTGCTGAAAATGTTGTACTTGTAGATATCTATGCAGCCAGAGAAAGAAATACATATAACATTAGTTCAAATGATTTAGTAGAAAAACTAAAAGAAAGAAATATAAAGGCTGTTTATAAAGATTCCTTCCAATCAGCTGCTGAATTTCTTAAAGAAAAAGCTTCTTCTAAGGATATAATCTTAACAATGGGTGCAGGGGATGTTTATAAAATAGGGGATATTATTACAAAAGGTTAATAACTACTTTTGAATAGATGTATTTCTACAGGGTATATATATACTGAAATGTCCCCACTCCCCTATCTTGCAGTTTTCTGCGATAGATAAAAAGGATACTTCTTTTTAGAAGTATCCTTTTTTTAATTATTCAAAATTAAATTCATACTGATTTAGAGAGTATTTATCTCTAAGCTCAACTAATTGCTCTCTTAAAACTTTATTTAATGGCGCACCTTTTTTTTCTCTTTCTTTCCATGCTATATACTCTTTTTCTCCAGCTGTATATATCTGTTCAGCTCCAGGCATTTTTTGAGAATTTCTTAAATCTCTTAGTATATTTCCAGTAATACTTTTAAATTCATCCGGCTCTATAAAATTTTCGATATTTATAACTATAAAAAAGTGACCTAAATGGTAGGGTTGTTTTTTACCTTTATCATTATAGCCGGACAAAGCTTTTAGAAAAATTCCTCCCTGAAGGGCAGATGATAATATTTCAACCACTGTGGCATATCCATATCCCTTATATCCTGCCAATTCTTCTCCTATGCCTCCTAAGGGAGCTAATGCCGCATTTCCAGTTACTAAATCTACTAAAATCTGATCTGTGTCAGTTCTTGCTGTACCGTCCTTACCTATAACCCATCCTTCTGGTGTTGGTTTTCCTTCTCTTTCCAGCTTTTCTATCTTTCCTCTTTGAGATATTGATGTTGCACAGTCAAGCAAAAAAGGAAATTCTTCATCTGTTGGCATCCCAATTGTTAAAGGATTTGTCCCCAACATATTTTCTACTCCAAAAGTTGGTGCAATCGATGGTCTTGCATTTGTTCCCGTCATTCCAATCATGTTTTCTTCAACTGCCATAAGGGGATAATACCCTGCAAATCCGTAGTGGGAAGAGTTTCTTACTGCTACCATACCCATTCCGTATTTTTTTGCTTTTTTTATAGCAATATTCATAGCTTTTTTTGATATAACATGACCAATGCCATCGTTTCCATCTATTAATGCTGTAGTTGGGCTTTCTTTAACAATATCGATATTTGTCTTAACATTTAAGATACCGTCATTAATTCTATCTACATAGATAGGTTTAAATCTACCGATACCGTGAGAATCTATTCCTCTTTTATCTGCATTTATCAACACATCTGCTACTACAGCAGCATCTTCTTCCGGCACATCAAGTTTTACAAGAACATCTTTCATAAAATTTTCTAAAATATCAAAATCAATCCATGTAATTTTTTCTTCCATATTCACCTCTTTGATACAATTATTTGAAAATTACAAAATATAAAATTTATTAGCCTCCGCCAACTATCTTTAAAATTTTTATCTTATCATTATTCTTCAATTTATAATCTTCATATTCCTTAATTAATAACTGATTTCCATTTACCCATACTGAAACTTTTCTGTTTTTTAAATTTTTTGATTCTAATAAATCCATAACAGTAGAATTTTCAGGTATTTCTTCTTTTTTGTTGTTTACGTTAACTATCATGTTTCACCTCTTAAAATAGTAATTATATTTTAACTATATTTATAATAAAACAATTCAATAGATTAATCAACCATTTAGATTGTATATCTTTATAACTTTATATGATACCATTTTTATATAAAATGCAAATTTCCGAAATAAAAAATATTAACCCCTACATTATCTTTTATCATTATAAAAATTTATAAGTCTAATTAATATTTAAAAAACAAACCAGAGTTTAAAATTACTCTGGTCTACTATATACTATTATATAAAATCTTCATTCACTGTAATCTAATTAAAAGCTTTATTATTTCTTTATATGAATCTACTCTTCTATCCCTATGAAATTGTAAAATATCTCTTGCTCTTTTAATTTCATCAAGATCTAATTCTGCTATAATTATACCTTCTTCATTTCTTTTTCCCTAAGTTATAACATCCCCAAGGGATGGCTTACAAAACTTCTACCATAAAAGTTCATGAAACCACTTCCATCTACAGTATCTTCTCTACCTACTCTATTTACTGCGCATACATACATGTTATTATATGTACAATGTAAAAAATTAATGTTATTTATGAGAAATTACAAATTCTGCAAATCCTTTATAGCTAAAATCTTTGACTTTCTCTGCATCAACTTTAGAAATAGTATTAAAAAAACAAAATGGAATTTCTCTATCTTTTAAACTGCTTTCTATACATCTATTACAACCCTCATCATGATTTTTTGGATTATTTTTACAATCATAATCTTTACACGTACAAAAATTACTAGAAATCTTATTTATAATCATTTTAATTCGCCTCCTTTCTTACTATTTGTATATAATATAAGTGAGCCTAGTATCCATTGATTTTCTATCATATATTCAGTCACTAGATATAATCTTTCAATTATTCCGGTAATAGGCATAATTGCTCCAATTTTTGTATCACTGCTTTATTAGAAACTACTCTCGTAACCATATTTGCAGCTGCATCTCCTATCATTACTGGACGATATTTGAGTAGCTGCTAATTTAACCTTTCGAATAAATACCTCCAAATATTTCTATTTTTCATATATTACTTCTCCACCTACCATTGTTAAAATAACATTTGTGTTTAAAATATTTTTGAATTCTATTTCAAAAAGGTTTTTATCTAAAACAATTATGTCAGCGAATTTACCAGGTTCTAAAGTCCCTAATTCTTCTTCTCTACATACTCCGTAGGCAGAACCATAAGTATAACTCCTTAATATCTGATACATACTTAATTTTTCTGAAGGATTCCACCCTCCTTCAGGTTTACCATCATTATGTAATCTAGTTACAGCTCTATAAATTTCTAAAAAAGGATTTATATCTACAACAGGGCAATCGCTTCCAATAGCTAAATATCCAGCTGATTCATATAATGATTTTAATGGCCAAGTTCTATCTGCTCTTTTTTTTCCCAATACTTCAGGATAAGGATTTTCTTCAAATATTTGAGTTAAAGCAATATGTTCTGGTTGAACTGACGGAATTATTTCCAATTCTCCAAATCTTCTTATATCACTTTCTTTTATGACCTCTACGTGTTCTATACCATGTCTACAATTTTTGCTTCCGAATTTTTTTTGCGCTTCTTCATAATAATCTAAAGCTAATCTTGCCGATCTATCTCCACAGGAGTGTAATCTTATACAAAAATCTTTTTGATGTGCTTTTAATACATTTTTTCTTATTTCTTTTAAATCATTAAGTTCTATACCATACTCTCCTGGTTTGTCCTCATATTCTTCTAATAGCAAAGCAGTATGTGCAGTACTTACTCCATCCATAAATT
>CAZNLP010000018.1:0-8212 GCA_964574015.1 uncultured Clostridia bacterium
ACAAAAACTTTAGATGAAGCTTTAGAAGAGGTTAAAAAAATAAAAGGCACCTTAGATTTAAAAACCTACGTAATGCCTGATTCTTCAGTTTATCCCGTTTTAAAATAAAATATTTTTGAGTCAATAAAATACTCCCTTTATAGTAGCTATCAAAAGGCATAGATCTGTCTACTATAAGGAGGAGTATTTTATTATATTATCTGTATTAAAAACTTCTGTAGCACTTTTAGGGTCTTTTTCTTTAGCTAATTTAGAGTATTTATCTAATGATTTTTTATCTTTATTTCCATAGTGCATAGTTACCGGCCCCTTAATGCATCCACCTTCACAGGCCATCCCTTCTATGAAATTTCCATCTAGTTTTCCAATTTTAGCAATAGTTAAAGCTTTTTTAGCTTCCTTTATTCCACTGCATACTACTGGTTTAAAATCCACATCTATATTTTGCATTTTTATATAACTTTCTATTGCTTTCGTTACACCTCCTGAAGCTGCATATCCTCTACCAGTTTCAGTAGCATTGTTAAGAGGAGATGAAGTTATATTTTCTAAGTTTATTTTTTTAGAATCCAACATTGCTGCTAATTCTTCAAAAGTAAGAACATAATCTGTTATTCCTTTTACATCTACTGAATTTTTTTCTCCCTTCTTTGCAATACAAGGCCCTATGAAAACCACTTTAGAAGTTTCATCCATTTTTTTGATGATTTGACTTATAGCTATCATTGGAGACACAGTGGTAGATATATTGTTTTTTTCATCAAAGAATTTTTTCTTAACATAGTTTACAAAAGAAGGACAGCATGAAGTAGTCATGTATTTATGTTCTTCAATATGGGATTTAAATTCTTCTGTTTCCCATATAGTTACTAGATCAGCTCCTAAAGAAACTTCAATTACATCCTTAAAACCCAATATTTTCAAACCTTTTACTACCTTCTCAAGTTCTACATAATTAAATTGAGTAGAGAAAGAAGGAGCTAAGACTGCATATATGTTTGTTTTAGATTCATTAAGTTCTTTTATAACTTCGACAATTTCTGATTTATCTTGAATTGCTCCAAAAGGACATTGATAGACACAGGAACCGCATTGAATACAGTCTTCTTTAGAAATAGTAGCTTTTTTCATTTTATTTATACTTATCGCATTAGTCGGACAGGCACGTTGACAAGGCCTCATAGTATCTATTATAGAATTATAAGGGCATTCTTCCTTACATTTTCCACATTCTATGCATTTTGAGTAATCAATATGAGCTTTTTGATTTCGTATATAAATAGCTTCTTTAGGACATGAAGAAACACATCTATGGGATAAACATCCTCTACAGGATTCAGTTATTGTAAACCTGTTAGTAGGACATTGGTCACAAGCTGAATCCAATACTTCTACAAGGTTAGGATTGCTTTTATTTCCTCCTAAAGCCATTTGTATTCTTTCTTCAGTTATCGCTCTTTCGTGATAAACACAACATCTAAATCTTGGATTAGGACCTTCATTAACAATTTTAGGAATGTCTATAATACTTTCATATAATCTTCCATCAAAAGCATATTCTGATACTTTTTTTAGCACTTCATATTTAACTAATTGGACTTGGTTTTCAAATTTTCTCATTACAAACTCCTTATATTAAGATTAATAATTGTTTATGAGTTTTAAAATTTACTATTTTTGCTTTTTTATAGGTTTTTATGGTCTAATTCGAAATAATATTTTTCATGAAATCTTCAGCGGATTCAGGTGAAACAGAAAATATTTTATCATTTATTTTAACAGAAACTAAATCGGAACATTCTCCTAAACAGAAAGATGATTTCAACGTGATTTGACAGTTTGGATTGTTTTCAATAATTTTTTGAAATTTTTTTATAACTTCATAAGAACCTTTTAGATGACAGGCACTACCTACACAAATATATATATCCATAATTAACCTCCTATAATAATATCAATTAGATGACATTATACTATATTGTTAAATTATTATCAATATATTTTATTTAGATATTTTAAACTTTTAGTAAAATCTTTAGTTAGATGCATAAAAAATAACGTCAACCATAATTTTATCTATGATTGACGTCAAATCAATTTAATTATCTATTTAAGGTTATTTTACTTTATAAAACTATTTTTCTTCTAAAAAGAGACTGGACATCGAGTATCCGTTGTGCAATCCGGATATTATTGAGTTCATTCCCGCTCTCGTATATATTCCTTTAAATTTTTCATTATATACAAATATTCCATTTATATTGTTAAAATTATTGTATTTAATCTTATCCTTTTCCAAAAATATGTTTGAAATGTATGCTTCACTACAGTATTCCTGTATTAGATATTCTTCCTGTGTCTTTTCAATGAGAATTACCTCCCACTGATTTTTACTATAATCCTTCCCGGAGTAAACTCCTTTTGAAGCATAGAAATCAATAGGTTTAATTATATATTTATCCTTGTCTTTTATATAATCATCCCAGCTACTATCTTTTTTTAGTTCTTTTGTTAATGGGATATGCTTATCAATATATTCTATATCTTCTTCATCTAAGTATTTTCTAAATAAATCATTATGAAGAATTTGGAAGAATTTTTTCGTGTGAATTATTTGACTTTTAATTGGTCCAATGATACATGTATTTCCAGATATTATTCCTTTAACAAGGTCCTGTATCTGATCATATCTTTCCATTAAATCTTTTGTTACAAGTCTTCTGTATATAATATCTATTTTACTATCTTCAAAATACAATTCTCCGTCTTTGTAAACAATGTTCTTCGGATCCACTATAAAGCAGTTGTATCCTTTTTTTATGAAATGCTCTTTAAATACTTCTATCTCTACAGGTGTTGTTTTATCTAAAAAGTCTACAATCGCTATGTTTGTTTCATTCTTTTCTTTTATTTTTTCATCTTTATTGTTTTTGTATTCTTTAAATATTTTTTCTACTTCATCGACCCAACTGTCAAAAAGTTCGAACTGTTTTACATTATATTTTTTTAAGTTTTTCACTGCTTTTGTGTTTTTAAGTATTTTACTTAATTCTCTCTCTTCGTTCATTGCCGAGGAACCATCTGCATTTAACTCGCAAAATTTATAATCATCACCGTAATAAAATATATCGAATCTACCCATAGGTACATATGTATCGTAGTAATGAGGTGCTTTTATCATTTCTTCTAAATTTTTATCAAATTTATAGAGATCTCTAACTTCTTTTTCTTCAAGATACAGTTTTATTGTTTTATTTATAATTTTAAACATATTCTCCGTCATATTTTTAAAATTGTTTATATCATTAATATTAAAAAGTCTTGGTATATACAGATAGGGTACCGGCTCTCCTTTGTATACAGCTTTTGAATTTTTTACTTCTTTATCAATTTTTTTTACGTCTTCAATATACTCTTGGGGAGATTTTATTACAATTTTTGAAATTTTATTTTGTATGTCTGTGCTTTTTTCCATTTATATCATTCCTTTATTATGTTATTTGCTGAAATTTCTTTGATCAGTTCTTCCTTGCTTTCAATCTTTTTTAAGTAATTGGCCATTGAATCATGATTTTTAATTAAATCATAAAGCTTGTCTATATAAATAGCTTCATCTTTATTTTTTAACCCTTCTTTTGCATCTTCAAGAAGATTATATATAAAACTATCCATATTTATATCTCTATAAGTACCGTGTAAATCTTCAACCACTAAATTATTTAAATTCTCTATATCTTTATCCGAATAATTTAAAGATAGACTGTAATATTTTTCCAGAATTTTTTTGTTGTAAAAAATACCTTTAAGCACTGATAGCAAAGATAAAAAATAGGGGTATTTAATAGAATCCGCTACACGTATTTCAATATAGTTTTTTAATCTAACATCTGGGAAAACCATGCTTAGCAAATGTTCTATACCTTTTTTACTAAAATCAAATTCTTTCTTAAGTTCTCTTACTGTTTTTCTCTTTGTACAAAGAGTTCTCCCATCATTAATGATGAAAATAGGTTCCGAATTAAATATATAGTCAGCATAATCTTCAAAAGAGAATTTTTTGTCTAAGCTTCCCGGAACAACCTTTGATCTTTTAATATCGGTATTTTGCCAAATTTTTACTCTTAAATTATTTTTATCATAAATCTTTTTTTCAAATATAGGTGTAGAATCGAAAAGTCTTGACAAAAAAGGTGTTAAAAAGCTTGCCGTTCTAAATTTTTTGATAAAATCATCTTCATTTCTATAATCAATCGATACATGTAGAGAAGCCGTCCCTTTCATCATGTTGTGGCAGAATTCACCTTTACCTTTAAAATAGTTGTACATCATATCGTATCTTGCCTTAGGTAAAAGTTGAAGCTCATCTATTGAAGTGTTTGGATGGTATCCGATTAATATTAAATCTTTATCCTCATCTAAAGCTTTATAAACATCATCCAATATTTTTTTATAATCTTCTTTTATGCTTTTAATATCTTCGTAAGCTTTTATACTAAACTCAAACTGTCCTCCCGGTTCTAATGTTATAGTATTTCCATCCTTTTCAATACCAAGAATATTATCTCCTTCTTTAGAGATTATTTCCCATCCTAAATCCAACATTTTCATTAATACATATTTTTGACCTTTTTCTTGACCGTAGCTTATACTTTTCAATGTTTTTTTATCAACCAAAAAATGCTCAATTTCTAAACCTAATAGTTCTTTATCTTCATGTATGCATTTTTGAAAAAATTTAATTATATTTTCACGTAAGATATCCTTATTATTCATCAGCTTCTCCTTGTTTTGTTGTATTATATTATAATTGTTAATATTTTTCCAATTTTTTTAATTTTAAGAAACTATACTTATTCTACATCATTTTTAATTTATTTAAAATATTAGTAAAAAAGAAGTCTTTCGACTTCTTAAATATTTACCGTATTTTCTTCACTTTTATTCTTAGGATTGTAAGATTCTTCTGGAGCTTTTTTAAAAAATATTCCTGTTGCAATTATTATCATCAGTGTAAATACCATAAATAGATTATAATACTTCATCAACTCTAATGCAACTCCAGCAACAAATACTCCTAAAGGAGATATAACCTGCATACTAAATGAATAAGCTGACAATACTCTAGCTCTTACCTTATTAGGAATCATTAACTGCATATTTGTATATATACTTGTGTTTAAAAAAGCATTTGCTATACCGAAAATTATTAACAAAACAAGGTAGATTCCAAACAGATAGATGCTACCCATCCCGAATGTATTTAAAGTCCATGGATAAAAAAAGATAGCGATGATAAAAAAGAGACCTGCTTGAGCAGTTAATCCGTATACTACTATTTTTTTCTTTTCCAATTTCTCAGATACAATAGATAATATTATATTTCCAACAAAAATTCCTATCATTATAGATGCCTGTAAAACACCAAATTGATTGTCGGTAAATCCTACTCCTTCTATAAATATGAAAGGTAAAATAACTGTAATTGATGCAACACCGAAAAAATTTGTCACTGCTGCATAGTATATCAGAGGCAAAATACCCTTTGCATCTTTTAAAAAGTTAAACCCTTCTATAATATCTTCTTTAGTTTTTTGTACTGTAAGATTTTTACTTTCTTCCTGAGGATAGTATTCTATAAATATCTCACTAACAGCAGATATAATAAATGAAACTCCGTTGATAAACAGCACTATTTTTATTCCAAATAGACCAAACAACGCTGCTCCTGCAATAGGTCCGATTATATAGGTCGCACTATTAATACTTCCAAGAACTGAATTTCCTTTTAGTAGATTTTTCTTATCAATAATTTCAGGAAGCATAGCCGCTGTAGATGCATCAAAAATAGATGCGAAGGCCGATAAAAAAATCTGACCGATAAAAAGCACTGTAAGGGATATGTTTCCGTTAATTACAGCAGCAGCTAATATTATTGAAATAACTCCACATAAAAAATCCATAAAAACCATAATTTTTTTTCTGTTAAAATTATCTCCTATAACACCTCCCAAAGGCATTATTATTATCCTCGGAAGGAGCTGAACAAAAGCAAATGTACCCATTGCAAGTCCTGATCCTGTGGTCCTTAAAATATACAAGGGTATAGCTACATTTTGAATTCCACTACCCATTAATGATACAATTCTTCCAGCCCCATAAAGTATAAAATTCCTACTAAATAATTTCCCCATAAAATTCCCCTTTTAATTTAAACTCTACTTGTTATATTTATTTCTATGTATTTGGTTGTAATTTAAATTCTCTAAATCATAAGATTTTTTATTTTCTCTAGGATAACCTACAGCAAGCATTGCTAAAACCTTCTTGCTTCTAGGTAAACCTAGTATATTCTGAACTAATTCACCTGAGTCAATATCCTTCTCGTAGTCTAATTTTCTATTTCTTATTTGAACCCAACATGAACCTAAATCCATTTCGTGACAGGCTAAGTGTAAATATGATATAGCCGCCGATCCATCTTCTATCCAAACATCATTGCCTTTTTCTTCTACTGAAATAACTATCGTAAGAGCTGAATCTGCTATCATATGACCACCGTGAGGCTTAACTTCTGATAATTTTTTTAAAGTATCTTTATCTTCAACAAAAATAAATTCCCATCCTCTTTTACTCTTGGATGTTGGTGATAATAAAGCTATTTTTTTTAAATTGTCGATTTTTTCTTCTTCTATTTTTTTATCTTCAAATTTTCTAATGCTTCTTCTAGTTTTAAGTAAATCCAATATCATAATACCTCTCCTTATCTTAATTTTTTAAAAAAATTTTTCATAATATTCGAGCATTTTTTTTCTAATATTCCTCTTCTTACTGTTACTCTATGATTAAGATTATCATTTTCTACTATATTATACAAAGATCCGCAGGCTCCTCCTTTTGGATCCATAGTCCCTATAACCAACTTTTTGATTCTTGAATTAACTATAGCACCTGCACACATTGGACATGGTTCAACAGTTACATACATAGTGCAGTCCGTTAGTCTCCAATTTTTTAAGTTTTTTGAAGCTTCCTTTATAGCTATAATTTCAGCATGATTTGTAGTATCTAAGGATATTTCCTTTCTGTTGTAACCCTTACCTACTATCTGACCATCTTTAACAATTACTGCTCCTATTGGTACTTCATCCAACTTATATGCTTCATATGCTTCATCTAATGCTTTGTTCATAAAAAAATTATCCATAAAAAAACTTCCTTAATTTATATTAATCTTATTTTAGCAGAAAAAATATAAACTGTTAAGGAAGTTGTTGTTTATTTTTAATTATATTTGATTTTTAAGCTGAGTAATCATCTTTTTTCCCGTCAATGATGCCAGTACACATTTAATCAAATCCCCAGGCAGGAATATCAAAACTCCACTTTTAAATACAGCATTGAAAGTTACGTCTGCACCGGCTACCTCCGTCAGTATTAAATACAAATAGGGAAATCCTACAATGTATACTGCAATCAATCCTATTAATGAAACTAAAAAAAGTTTTTTAAATGTTAGCCTGTTAAAATTCTCAGTAATCTTTCCTACTACATAAGATGCTAATATAAACCCTAATATGTATCCAAAAGATGGTGCAAATATATAAGATATTCCTCCTATACCACCTGAAAATACAGGTAATCCTAATAATCCCATAACCATATATAAAATTTGTGATAGCGGTCCGTACTTAGGTCCGAGAATAATACCGGATAACAGTACGAAAAAAACCTGCAGAGTAAAATTAACTGGTCCTAACGGAACAGCTATAAATATTGCACTTATTGCCATTAGCGCTGCAAATAAAGAAGTTACAATCATGTTTTTTGTAGATATTTTCATTTATCCTCCTACGTTAACCTTTTTTATCTTATGGTTAACGATTATATATTTAAAAGACCTTATTGTCAACCCGAATTTAATTTTAGTTGACATTTATATTTTATTTTTATTCTATATGTGATAATATTAAAAAAACAAAGCATTTTAATAGTAATAAAAAACGAGGTGTATCATGAAAGATAAGGTTTTAGAGATTTTAAAAGAAAACAAAGAGTATATTTCAGGAGAAAAGATAAGCAACATATTAGATGTAAGTAGAACTGCCGTTTGGAAAAATATTAACTCTCTTAAAGAAGATGGTTACGAAATAGATTCCGTATCAAGAAAAGGTTATAAGTTGATTTCTTCACCGGATTTACTTTCATATCAAGA
>CAZNLP010000018.1:8312-21023 GCA_964574015.1 uncultured Clostridia bacterium
TATCAAGAAAAGGTTATAAGTTGATTTCTTCACCGGATTTACTTTCATATCAAGAAATAGAGCCTTATTTAAACACTAAGTTTATAGGTAGAAACATACAATATTTTGATACTATAGATTCTACAAACAAAAAGGTTAAAACAATTGCTGAAACCTCTTCTGATGGCACAGTAGTAATAAGTGAAGAACAGACTTTAGGAAGAGGCCGGCTTGGTAGAAACTGGTCGTCTCCTAAAGGCAAAAGCCTTCTTATATCTATACTTATTAAGCCTAATATAGATCCATCTAAGGTTTCAAATATAACCCTAGTTGGAGCTGTAGCTCTTGTTAAAGCTTTAGAATATTTTGATATTGAAGGCTTAATCAAATGGCCTAATGATATAATAATAAACGGCAAAAAAATAGCAGGCATTCTTACGGAACTTAGTGCCGAAATCAACCAGGTGAACTATGTGGTTATGGGTATCGGGGTGAATCTATATACGAATGAAGAAGAATTTCCAGAAGATATAAGACATAAGGCAGGATCGATATTATCAGAAACCGGAAAGACTATAAATAGAAAGAAATTCACAGGAAAGTTTTTAAACTGCTTTGAAAAGTATTACCAGGAATATTTCCTGGGAAATAATTTTGATGAAGTTATAAAAATATCTAAAGAAAAATCAATCCTGATGGGTAAAGAAGTTAAAATAGTAGGAAGAGATTATTCTTACGAAGCAAAGGTATTAGATATTACAGAAAAAGGACATTTGCTAATAGAGAAAAAAGACGGTTCTAAAGAAGAAATATACTCTGGAGAAGTATCTGTAAGAGGAAAAAATGGCTATATATAAAATTTAAAAAACACCCCAGAATTTTTTCTGGAGTGCTCAGTGTAATCAGATTTATTTTATTTCACTATTCAAGTAATCTTCAAGCATGCTAATTGTATTTTCAAAGTCTTCTCTTAAAGGTATATCGTATCTTCTATGTTCCATATTTCCAATGTCAGATGTTTCGTAATATATAGTATAATTTTTATAGTAGGGTTCCTGTTTAGGAGCTACAGTTTCTACTTCTTTATCTTCATCTTTCCTATTTTCAATATAATATTCAGGATTTCTATTTGCATCAGGTCTTATCAATATTTCAAATGAGTATTTTGATTCTTTCAAATATTTTTCATAATCTTTTTCTAAGTTTGATTTTAGATTTGTTATATTTATATCTGTGATATCGTAGGTCTTGTATCCATCTTCGTCGTTTATTTCAAAATTCATATTGGTTATGTATGGTTCACTGAAATATTTATTGTTGTAAGGAAGTCTGCTTTTAAATTCTCCCGTATTTAATATTTCTTTAGCTTTAGAGTTTAAATAATCACCGTTGTAATCATCTGTTTGTTTTAAGTTGTAATATCTCGTCAAGTTATCTCCATCTTTCATTACATAGGTTATAATCACATTTTGATTTAAGTAATAGTCTTGATCTTCCAATATATGCTGATGGATTTCTATTGTATTATCTATGTTTTTTGGTGAAGTATATACATCAACATTTTCTTTAAAGCTATCATCTTCTATTTCTTCAAGACTGAAATCGTAAACCTGCATGCTTCTTTCCCAGTCCTGATGGTAATGATACATAGAATTCCCAATAAAAGTATATTTTACATCTTCAGCCTCCGGAACGTAGTATTCGTAATGATTTGTAGCTACATTCCCTCCCGTAATGAATACTCCAAAAGCAACTAGGTAAATAATGTACATCTTCAAGCCTTTTAATGATGGCGAGAATGATTTTTCTAAAATTGCATTTATAATATAGTACCCTAGGGCTGATAAAAGAACGAATACAGCCATCTTTCCAATAAAGCTTTCTGTTCTTAATGCTAACGAGAAACCTATTGGTACTAGCGTCGCTAAAAACAGGGATATAAAGTACTTGTATCCATCGTATACCACAAGTTCTGATGTTCTTTCGTTTTTTCTTCTTTTTAAAAGCTTATATCCGATTAAGTATAAAACAGTCATAATCACTGCCACCTGGAAAAAATAAGTCCAATTTATACCTTTATCAAAATAGTTTAAAAAGTACAAGTTGTTAATTTTATAGTATTTGTCCACAAAGCTGTTAAAAAGTATATTAGCATTAAATCCTAATGCCAAATCCTCAATTATTGTGAAAAGGTAGTTAAGTACAGCTAAAAAAGATAGTGGCAATGTAAAGTTTACTACTGTAGCAACTGCTGCAGCTATAGAGTTTCCCGTAAGTATACTTGAAAAAGCTGCTGTAAGTATACCTGCTGCAAGCCATGGTATGGTTATAATATACATTTCATGTACATCTACCCCGGCTATTAGATTTATTACAGCCAAAATTCCTATTAAAATAGCTGTAAATATTAAGTTCGTAATAATGATTAAGTTTACTCTTTGTAGTGATGTCATAGGCTTGGATGTGTAGTAACTGAGCTTTCTACTATCGTGTAAGTAGCTAAAGTCGATTATCATGTTTATAAAAACCAGTATAAAAATCTCAACCATTCCTACTATTATATTGCCTTCTTGAATATCATTAACTAATAACAGAGGCATTATAAGTACAGTAATGATTAGTATAGCAAAAGATATTAAAAACCAATTTTTCTTACTGTATAAGCTGTCTAAAAGTACTGTTTTAAAATTATTAGGAAATAAATTCTTCTTTTCCATATCCAGCACCTCCTAATTCTGTAATAAATATTTCTTCTAGATTTATTGATAATTCATCAAATATTAGAAGATTGTGTTTTTCATTTAAATCTTTCCTAAATATATCTACATTTCCCTTGATAATACCGAAGTACACACTTCCTACTTTCTGAACTTTGATAACCTTGTAATCCTCACTTTCCATCACTTCAAATTCTTCATCAATTGCAAATTGAACTCTTTTAATTTCTTCCTTCAGAGTATCCATTTTCTCTTCTTTGATTATTTTACCTTCATGCATAATCCCAATTTTATCGCAGATATTATCTATTTCTTTAAGATCGTGGGATGAGATTATTACCGTAACTTCTCTTTCCATCACTTCGTTTATTAATACATTCCAAAATTTTCTTTTTACTACTGCATCAAGACCATCTACTACCTCATCTAAAAGAAGTACCTCCGGTCTTGCTGCTACTGCAATTATAAAAGCAGCCTGTTTTTTTTGACCTTTAGATAAAGTGCTTAACTTTGCTTTTCTGTTTATGTTAAAAAACTTAAGAAGCTTCTCATATTTTTCTGAGGACATTTCTTTATACAATTTGCTTTCATATTTAAAAAGCATATCCAAGTTATATCCATATGGAAAATATAAATCATCTTGTATATAGTAGAATTTATCCAAATCGGAACTTTTTTCATTAATTTCTTCTTCTTTATATATTACTTTTCCACTGTCTGCCTTGAGAATCTGCATTATGTGTTTAAGAAGAGTTGTTTTTCCGCAACCGTTTGAACCTACCAAACCGTATATCTCTCCAGTGTTGGCAGTAATGTTTATATCTTTCAATACATTGAAATCTCTAAACCATTTATTCAGTCCTTCAATTTTTATCATAGTCTTCATCTCCTTTCAGAAGGTTTTTTATCAAGTCGATAATTTCCTCATCTGTCATATTTATTAATCTTAGTGATTTAATAGATTCTTTTAAATCTAATTCTATACGCTTCATATATGTATTTATCATTTCTTTCCGATCATTTACAAAATATCCCTTTCCCTGCTCTGATCTGATATAATCATCCATTTCTAATAGTTTATATCCTTTATGAATAGTATTTGGATTGATTCTAACTGTAGAAGCAAGTTCTCTAACAGAAGGTATTTTTTCGTTGGGTTTAAGTACTCGAGATACAATAAGTCTAACAAATTCACTGTAAATTTGTTCGTATATTGGTTTTGAACTATTTGTATCTATCCTTATCATAATTACTTCTCCTTTCACTGTCCCAATATATGTAGTACAGTAACTGTATTATACTTTATGGTACAGTTTAAATCAATTAATTATTTATTAATTTTTCATTTCTATGTATAATAGTAGATAGGAGAGATGATAATATGATGGAAATACAAGGAAAGTACAATAAAGCAGTTGTTTTTACTGACAGTATCGACGATGGAGCTGTTGCCCAAATAAAGGAACTATGCAACCAGCCTCTCGTTAAAGATTCTAAGATTAGAATAATGCCCGATGCTCATGCAGGAGCAGGATGTGTAATCGGTACAACTATGACTGTAACTGACAAAGTAGTACCAAACCTGGTAGGCTACGATATAGGCTGCGGTGTAGCTACTGCCAAGATGTCTACTGATGATATCAATCTTAAAAAACTTGATAATTACATTAGAAACAATATACCTCACGGTTTTGATGTAAATAAAAGGATAGTTAGGGATTTTCCTATAGAAAAACTAAACTGCTACAAATATCTAGATAAAACCAACAGATTGAGAAAAAGTTTAGGTTCTTTAGGAAGCGGCAACCATTTTATTGAAGTAGCTAAAAACGAAAAGAATGAACTATATTTGCTTATCCATACGGGAAGTAGAAATTTAGGGAAGCAGGTAGCTCAGTTTTATCAAAAGAAAGCTTCTGAATCTCACAAAAATCTCCCTAAACATTTATCCTACTGCGAAGGAAAAATGCTGGATGAC
Source organism: uncultured Clostridia bacterium (assembly GCA_964574015.1). Taxonomy (GTDB): domain Bacteria; phylum Bacillota; class Clostridia; order Tissierellales; family Dethiosulfatibacteraceae; genus UBA8670. The sequence goes on from CAZNLP010000018.1 coordinate 12,987, forward strand.
TACCTTTGGGATATAGAATTGGTCCAAGAGTACTCCAAAATTAATAAAATAGTAATTCTTGAAAAAATATTAGATAGATTCAATGTAAATATGAAAGACTACTATATTACAACTCACAACTACATAGACTTGGAGAGAAAAATTTTGAGAAAAGGAGCTGTCTCGGCCTTAAAAGGAGAAAAACTTACTATTCCTATCAACATGCAGTATGGTTCGGTAATATGTCAGGGTAAGGGAAATCCTGATTGGAACTATTCTGCACCCCACGGTGCCGGCAGACTGATGAGTAGAAATGAAGCTAAAAAAACTATATCTCTAGAAAGTTTAAAGGATGATATGAAGGGTATTTACACTACTTCTATTTCTAAATCTACAATAGATGAATCTCCACGAGCATATAAGTCGGCTGAAGAGGTATTAGATAATACTAAAGATACAATTGAAATCTTAGAATACATTAAACCAATATATAACTTTAAAGCATAAGATGTTTTATGATATGATTATATAAAGAAAATCATTGGAGGTAGTTATGGCTGATGTAGATGAAATTATGAATTGGACATTTATTGCAGAAACAAATGTACCTAAGGATGTAAGCGATATTCTTGTAGAAGGTGAGGAAGTAGAAATCGCCTATAAAACTATTAGAGACATCGCCTTAATTACAAATAAAAGATTTATAATAGCTGATAAACAGGGTATCACCGGCAAAAAAACTGAAATTTACTCAATACCTTTTAAGTCAATAGTAATGTATTCCAGTGAAAATGCAGGAATGCTTGATTTTAATGCTGAAATACAGCTTTGGACTAAAGCCGGTAATTTTAAGTTGAATTTAAAAAAAGGCGTAGATATTAGAAAGTTAGATAGAATAATAGGAAAACATATACTATAACATAAGGGAGATTAATAAATGGCAAAACTATACTTTAGATACGGAGCAATGAATTCTGGAAAAACAACACACTTAATACAAGTGGCTTATAATTATGAAGAGAGAAATATGAAGGTTTTAATATTAAAACCTCAGGTAGATAGTAAAGGAAAAGACTATATAGTTTCAAGAATTGGTGTTAAAAGAAAAGTTGATTACATGATAGACAATAAAGTTGATATATACGACTTACTAAAAAATGAAGACATGGACTGCCTTTTGGTTGATGAGGTACAGTTTTTATCAGAAGAGCAGATAGATCAACTTATGAATTTTGTAACAAAAAGAAAAATTCCCGTAATATGTTATGGACTGAGGACGGATTTTCAAACCCAGGGATTTCCAGGCAGTAAAAGATTACTACTATTAGCACATTCTATTGAAGAACTTAAAACTATCTGCAGATGTGGTAAGAAAGCTATTTTTGTTGGTAGAAAAATTAACGGTGATTTTATTTTCGACGGCAATCAAATTGCTATAGACGGCGACGAAGTAACCTATGAATCCTTGTGTCATGAATGTTATTATAAAGAAAGAGAAGCTTATCAATCAAGATAAGCTTTTATTTGAATTTATAATTATATTTATCAAAAATTTCTCTTTCTAATTCCATCCTCACAGTCATTAACGGGTCAACTATTTGATTAATTCTTAAGTTTCCAATTAATGATAGTAGAGTTCCAGCATCTTTTTTTATTATATCTGAATTTTTTACTAAAAAATCAAACATGTCTTCAGTAGCTTTTACAGCTGCTTCATCTAAAGTTTCTTTTGAAGATATAGTCATGAAAAATTTATTAGTTAAAACCGAAGGAGTTGGTATGCTGTAATCTTTTAATACAGTAACTCTAACCTCAACTTCACCGTTCATTTCTAGACCGCTTATGGATACTTCACCATCCCCCATAACTCCATGTATATCACCCATAGAAAGCAATCCACCTTCTACATTTGATCTTAAATAGATTATCGAACCTTTAGTTATTCTTTTACAGTCCATATTTCCTCCGTGATAATCAGGTACGGTATTTTTTATAGGTTCATCTTTCGGTGCCAAACCTATAACTCCAACCATTGGATTAAGATCTATAGATATCTTGTCATTAAACAAAGCTTTATCTTTTTCAACAGGAATAACCTTATAGTCAAATTTATCCCATTTGCTTCCTAATGCTCCATTTCCAGGTCTTAGAGTCATTACTCCCTTTTCTTCAACCCTTATATCCAATATTTCTACTTTTATTATATCTTCTGGTTTAGCACCTTCTATATACAATGGTCCCGTTGCTGGATTGTTGAAGCCCCAATCTACTTCATCAAAGTTTTGATTTTCTTTAACTATTTGATTACCATAGCAGTCTAAACATTCAAAGATTATACTTTCCCCGGATTTAATTTTTTCTATAGGTTCCTGGTCTTTTGACATTTCAAGTAGGCAGTTATCTCTTTGTATTTTTTTCATAATATTTCCTCTCTTCCATCAGTATTTTATTATATCATATTAAATTTTATCAATGTATAAGTTTTATGTACTCTATTGTAGTTATATTTGACATATGTAGTTACCTAGTATATAATAAAATTAAATTAATACCCCCCGGGGGTTAGGAGGATTTTTGTGAAGTATTTGTACATCATCACAGTTATTGTTTTAGTTATTTCTTTTATAAAAAGCAAAGAAAAGACTATAAAAGGAATAAAAAAAGGTTTTAAAAAGTTTAATAAGATACTACCGAAGTATTTAGTACTTCTTATAATAATTTCATTTGTTCTTTTGATTTCAGAAGATTTTATAATAGAATATCTTAGTAGTGAAAACATTATTGTTGGAACTATCGCCAGTGTAATTATTGGTTCTATAACAATGATGCCTGGATTTATAGCTTACCCTCTAGCAGGTGTTCTTTTAGAAAGAGGCGTAGCATATATTATTTTAGGTGGTTTTGTTACTTCTTTAATGTTGGTAGGAGTTGTTACCTTCCCAGTTGAAAAAGAATATTTTGGAACTAAAGCTACAGTTATACGAAATGTATTTGGTTTTTTAATAGCAGTAGGAATTGCTCTAGGTATAGGGTTTTTCTATGGGGAGGTTTTTTAAATGAATAAAAGAAAAATGAATTTTATATTCTTTGGAATTTTCGTTCTTATAATTGGAGCATCATACTTACTTGATTTTGAAATGGGTAAAAATTTAGGAAATAATTTTTATATTTTCGCCAAGGATATGGTTCTTATACTACCACCTGCATTTATTTTGATAGGATTATTTGATGTTTGGGCCAGCAGAGAATCTATAGAAAAATCATTTGGTAAACATTCTGGATTAATGAAATATGTATATGCTATAGCTTTAGCAGCAACAACAGTTGGAGGTACATTTGTAGCTTTTCCTGTTGCTAATAGTTTATATCATAAAGGTGCTGGTTATGATTCTATAATTACATATGTTACAGCAGCAAGTTTATTTATGATACCTATGAGTATTATGGAAGCTTCTATCTTAGGAATCAAGTTTACACTCTTGAGGTTAGGATTATCTATTCCATTAATAATATTAAGTGCAAATTTACTTAAGTACTACTTTAATAAAATTGACTATAAACTACCTAAAGTAGAATAAAAATTATTTATAAAAAAAGATAGACCTTAATTAAAATAGGTCTATCTTTTTTTAATCTCATTTCAGTTCATCTTTTATATAATTATAGACTTTTAATGCATGCCCCTTTGCTCTTACATTCCTAAATTCTTTTTGTATTTTTCCTTCTTTATCTACTACAAAAGTTGATCTTTGAACTCCCATAGTCTTTTTACCGTACATGTTCTTCTCTCTCCATACGTCGTAAGCTTCGTGTATCTTTTTATCCTCATCACTTAGTATAATATATGGGAATTCGTATTTTCCACTAAACTTTTTATGAGATTCTAACCCATCTCTACTTATACCAAATACTTCAAATCCTAAAGATCTAATTTCATCATATATTTCTTTGAATTCACAAGACTCTGTAGTACATCCAGGTGTATTATCTTTAGGATAAAAAAACAGAACCAATCCTTTATCACCTTTGTAATCAGACAATTTATATGTATTTTCATCGTTTCCCAGAAGTTCAAAATCTGGAGCTTTATCTCCTTTACTAAAAAAATCTTTGTTTGCCATCTTATATTCCTCCTTAAATTTATATATAAGTTTTACCCTTAATATAAAAATATATTCATAAACCTAACTTTAGTTAGGTACATAAATTATTTAACTAATATATCATTATGCTAAATAAAAAACTTAGGAGGAACAAAAAATGAATGAAACACTAATCAGTCACTTTAATCAATGGGGAGGAGTAATATTTTTTGCAGCAATATATTTAGTTATGCTTATGTTTATTCCTTTTTATAAAAAAATGAATAGAAAACCTGCTACAGCTTATGCTGCTTTTGTACTTGCATTTGCAATAGAAATGCACGGTATTCCCATGAGTATGTATTTAATATCTATGGTTTTAGGCAAAAATCTTCCGGATGGAATATTATGGGGTCATACATTAAACAGTTATATAGGTTATACGGGTATGTACGTAAATATAATACTATCTACTACAGCATTATTCTTAATAATAAACGGATGGTATAATATTTATCATAAGTATTGGAAAAGAGACACTGGGAAAGGCGTAGTAGTAAAAACGGGAGTATATAAATATATTAGACATCCTCAATATACAGGATTTATATTAATTACCATCGGTATGATGTGTGAATGGGCAACTCTATTTATGTTGATAATGTGGCCATTTATCATTTTTATCTACTACAGATTGGCAAAACGAGAAGAAAAGGATATGGTGAAAGAGTTTGGTGAAGAGTACGTAAGTTATAGGAAAAAAACAAAAATGTTTGTACCTTTTGTAATATGAGGTTAATGTAAAATGAAAGAAAAATACTGCTTTGAACCTTCAAAAACAGAAGTAATTCTTAATAATACAATATCCTATACATTTCTTAAAGGCTACTTCAAATCTTATATTGATGAAAAAAAAGTTGATCTAAGTCATAGAGTTTTAGATTACTGTTGTGGAAGTGGAATTTTGACCTACTGCATACTCAACTTCACAAAAAATATTGATGTTACTTTTGCAGATATCTCAAATAGATGGTTAATATCTTCTCGTAGAAAATTAAAGTTTTTTGGTTCTGTAAGAAGTTTCAAAATTAATAGCTTTGAAGAATTAGTTTGCGGGGGTAGTTATGATAAAATTATCATACACTACTCTCTTCATGATTTTCCTAAACATCTTCAAGGAAAAGTATTAAATCATGCTCTTGACAATTTACATTGTTGTGGTTCTATCCATATTAGAGAACCAATAAACAACTCACATGGCTTTAAATTATATGAAATCATTGATTTAATTGAAAAATTAAAAAATATAAAATATAATTATAAATTAAGTAAAAATATTATATTTGGAGAATATATAGATGTAGATATACAGTATTACGAATAGGAGAAATTTGTGGATAATTTTAATGTTACCGATAAAATAAAAGAATATGTGGATAATAATGATTTTAATAAAGCTGTGAGTTTATTAGAAAATAATTTCGGAGTAATTTTTTCAAATCATAATATAGAACAAATTTATGATACAGTATCTATGATCAACTACAAATATTTCATTAGTAATAAATCTAAACTTTTGCTAGGTTGGATGGCTTTCTTGTGCGGTGATAACATTCAAATAGAAGAAGTTATGACCTCTTTTGATGATATAAAACTAAATAGTCCTGAAGAAAGCTCTCTCTATTATTCGTTAAAGTCCATGATTGTATTTTCAAAGTCAAGTGATGAAGGTTTAAAATATTCTAAACTCTCTGTTGACTTGATTAAAGATAGCGAAGATTCTTTTATTAAAGCTAATGCCTATCTAACTTACGGAAGACAATTGACCTCAAAAAATCAGTATAGAACTGGGGCAGAATATTTTGAAAAAGCTCAAAAATTATTCAAAAAGAATAAATCGAATTTTTTAATATTTAACAGTCTTGTTAGTGAATGTCTTAATTTGCACGCTTTAGGCGAGTTTGACGATGCTATTAATAAATCTCTAAGAGCAGTTAAATTTTCCAGTTCAAAAAAAAGTGAACCTACACTTTATTCTAATCTAGCTTATTTACCCGTTGGTATGTGTTATTACGAATTAAATAAACTATCTCTTGCTAAAACAAACCTTGAAAAATCAAAAAAAGCGTTGAAAAGTCTTGGAATTGTAAATCTGCATGGTATTTTAGAACTTTATCTTTTTAAGATTTATTATACATTAAACGATGATAAAAATATGGAAAAGATTATTGAATTCTTAGAAAATATTTTTAAAAACATTCAATTTTCAGAAATAAAACTGTTGATAACTTCACTAAAAATTAAATACAATTTAAAGACAAATAAAAAAATTCCTCATACCTGGATAGAAGAATTAGAAATTGCTTATAAAATGAATGGTTTTAAACTTCCATTTTTTGTTTTAGAGGTTTTAATAGAATTAAGGTTAAAAAAATTATCTTTAGACCTAAGCGACGATAATCTTATAGAACTTTTAGATATTATTAGATACGAAGGTAATATTCCCAACAAACAATCCTTGCTTCTCTACTTATCAGAATTGTATTTTAATAAAAATAACAAAGATAAATCTATTACCTTTTTAAAATGGGCTCATGAACTTTATAAAGATTACGGTATTTTATCTAATTTTTATAAAGATAACTTAAAATGCTTTATTTTAATTGAAGAATTAGATAATTCCATGTATCTTAAATTAAAGGAATTTTTTAGTCAAGCCGAAGATAAAATGAAGACATTTTTTATAGAGGATTTAACAGAAAGAGAGTTAGAAATATTAAAAATTATTTCATCTGGTAAATCAAATAAAGAAATATCAAATTTACTATATATCACCTTAGGTACTACTAAGTGGCATATTAGTAATATTTTTGGAAAACTTCAGGTGAAAAACAGAACTCAAGCAGTAGAAAAAGCTAAAAAACTTAATTTAATATAGCTTTTTAGCTTATTATTATCCTATAGATTTTCCAACTGTGTATCCTGAAGAAAATGCCCACTGTATATTATAACCACCTGTATCTCCATCCACATCCATTACTTCGCCAGCAAAATACAAATTTTTTATTAGTTTCGATTCCATAGTCTTTCTATTTATTTGGTCTAAACCTACTCCTCCTGCAGTCACCATAGCAAGATGATAATCTCCAAGTCTATCAACAGTTAAATTCATCTCCATTAAATTTCCAATCAATCTTTCTCTCTGTTTTTTAGTTATCTCCGCACATATTTTATCTTTTTTTATTCCGGAACTTTCAATGATTTTTTCTCCAAGTCTATTAGGTATATTCAAATCTGATATAAATGTCTTAATATATTTAGAACCGAAATTTTGAAGAGAATCTATAACTTCTTTACTGAAAATTTCTATTTTTTTATCAGGTAAAAAATTAATTTTTAAAATATCCCCCGGCTTAACATATCTTGAAAAGTCTAAAATGACAGGACCTGAAAGGTTTACATGGGTGAAAAGCATATCTCCTGTGGTTTCATTAATTTTCTTGTTATCTCTCCATAAGCTTATTCCTACTCTCACTGATATCCCAGATAGATCTTTGAACTTATAATCTTTAATGTAAAGTGGTGTAAGAGAAGGCTTAGGTTTAAGCAATCTATGACCTAATTTCTCTGCGAAATAATAACCATCTCCTGTAGAACCTGTGTTTTGATAGGATTTACCTCCTGTAGTAATAACTAAATACTTAGCAATATATTTACTGTCTTCTGTAGAAACTATAAATTTTTCTTTATCTTCTACATATTCAACTTCACTAACATTAGAATTATATTTTATCTCTATATTATTTTTTTTCAATTCTTTTAATAAAGCCTTTAAAACATCTTCAGATTTACGAGTTTTAGGAAATATCTTACCATTTTCTTCAAACTCCATATCCAATCCTCTGCTTTTGAAAAAATAAACTAAATCATCATTGGTAAAATTGTATAATGTGTTTTTTAGATATCTACTTTTATC
>CAZNLP010000019.1:0-21008 GCA_964574015.1 uncultured Clostridia bacterium
GGAGGACAAATAGTTCAAACTGAAGAGGTTGAAAATTATCCTGGATCTGTAGAAGGAGATACTGGACCAGAAATAGTAAAAAGAATGGTTGAACAAACTAAAAAGTTTGGAGTAGAAAAGGTTTCTGATGAGATAACAGAAGTACAGCTTGTAGGAAAAACAAAGGTACTAAAAGCTAAAAATGCAGAGTATAAAGCTAAATCTGTAATAATAGCAACTGGAGCGGAACCAAGATTTTTAGGTTGTCCTGGCGAAAAAGAATTCATAGGTAAGGGAGTATCCTACTGTGCAACTTGTGATGGTGCATTTTTTGAAGGATTGGATATTTTTGTAATAGGTGGTGGAGATACCGCAGTAGAAGAAGCAATGTTTTTAACTAAGTTTGGTAGGAAAGTTTACCTAGTACATAGAAGAGATGAACTAAGAGCTGCAAAATCAATCCAGGAAAAAGCTTTTAAAAATGATAAAATTGAATTTATTTGGAATTCAGTTGTTGAAGAAATTAAAGGAAATGGTCTTGTAAATGAAATAATACTTAAAAATAAAGAGACCGGCGAAGTAACAAACCATAAGGCAGAAGATGGTATGCTTGGAGTTTTTATCTTTGTTGGATATACTCCTATTACAAAACTATTTGTTGATAAGTTAGAACTTGATAGAGGATATATAGAAACTGATGAAAATATGAAAACGAAGATACCTGGAGTTTTTGCTGCTGGAGATGTAAGAGTAAAAGATTTGAGACAGGTAGTTACAGCGACTGCAGATGGAGCAATAGCTGCAGTACAGGCAGAAAAATACATAGAAAGTTTAGAGTAAATAGAAGGCTTAGCCTTCTATTTTTACTATTTCTAAGGTTTCTTTATGTATAATTAAGTATTGAAAACGTCAAATACTTGTTATATAATTAATTTATCTCCGAGCTATTAATCCGTGTAAGGATTCTTAGCCGATGGGTATCGTTGGAAACGACGATGCCTCCCAGTGTGGAAAGGGGCTTAGCGGCTGTCCTTTTGGATAGCTTTTTTTCTTTTAGTTTGGAGAAATACAATATTAAGAGGAGAAATAAAATGAATCAATTGAAAAAGGTAACTGCATTTTTTTTAGTTGTAATGATGATTTTTGGAGCAGGATGTGCTCAAGAACCATTGGAGCCAGAAGAACCACTTGTGGAAGAATCAACCGAAGAAGAAATAGGTGGAGAATTAATTTTAGCAACAACTACAAGTACTGAAAACAGTGGATTACTAGACTACATACTACCTAATTTTGAAGAAAAAACAGGCATAGAAGTAAAGGTAGTAGCTGTAGGTACCGGAGCAGCCCTACAAAAGGGAATGGACGGGGAAGCAGACGTTCTATTGGTACATGCTAAATCCAGAGAAGAAGCTTTTATAGCTGAAGGACATGGACCTGAGAGATATGATGTAATGTATAATGATTTCATAATAATTGGTCCAGAATCAGATCCCGTAGAAGTAGAAGGATTAAGTGTTGTCGAGGCTTTAACTAAAATTAGTGAAGCGGGAGAATCTTTCGTATCAAGAGGAGATGATTCTGGAACTCACACAAAAGAAAAATCTCTTTGGGAATCTGCAGAAATAACACCTAAAGGAGACTGGTACGTAGAAGTAGGAAAAGGTATGGGAGACACTATAACTATGGCAGAAGAGCTTCAAGGATATACTATGAGTGATAGAGCTACATATCTATCAATGAAAGAAAACCTTGAATCAGTAATACTAGTTGAGGGGGAAGAAATTCTTTTTAATCAATATGGTGTTATACAGGTAGATCCAGGTAAAAACAACCAAATAAATGAAAAAGCTGCAGAAGCTTTCGTAAATTGGATTATTTCAGAAGAAGCTCAAGAATTAATAGGAACATATGAAGCATATGGTGAAGTTCTTTTTAATCCAAATGCTAAATAAAAAATATTTTTGCAATTAATTTTAGGGAGAGATAATGGATTATATAATAGAAGGTATAATAGGAGCAGTTAAGTTAATATTATCTTTTGATAAAGAGATATACAGTATTGTACTGCTGTCTATTTACGTTTCTTTTGCATCTACTGTTATCTCTTCTTTAATAGGTATACCCCTGGGACTTTTTACAGGTATTAACGAATTTAAAGGAAAACAATTACTTTCAAAAATATACTACACTTTTATGGGATTGCCTCCTGTGGTAGTGGGTCTGGTTACTATTCTTATTATATCAAGGAGTGGTCCTTTAGGATCTGTAGGTCTTATTTATACGCCAACAGCTATGATTATAGCCCAATCTTTACTAGTAACTCCGATTATTACGGGAATTATTTTTACTAATTCAAAAGATACAGGTATAGAAATAATAAATATATGCAAAACCTTAGGTGCTAACAAAAAACATACTTTTATTAAATTAATTAAAGAATTAAAACCACTTATTTTAGTAGCGACAGTTACCGGATTTGGAAGAGCAATATCTGAAGTTGGAGCAGTAATGATTGTAGGGGGTAATATAAAAGGTCATACAAGAGTAATGACAACCTTTATAGCTATGAGTAATAGCATGGGAAATTACGACATGTCAATAGCAATGGGAATAATACTACTTACTATTTCATTTGCAGCTAACTCATTTTTGTACAACCGAACTATGGGAGATTCTAATGGATATAAAATTAAGAAATATTAAAAAAACCTATATTGATAAAACGATTTTAAGTATTGAAAAATTAAATATTAAAAAGGGGAAAATAACAGGAATAATAGGACCTAATGGCTCTGGCAAAACTACGATGATGAAAATTATTGGTAATTTAATAAAGTCGGATGTTGGAAGTGTAGAATACGACGGGAAAGAATTTGAAATAATTTCAGATAGACTTACATATGTTAGTCATAATTCTTATCTTTTTAATGAAAGTGTATATGAAAATATAGCAGCACCACTAATATTTAGAGATATGAATAAAGAATATATTAAAGAGAGAGTAGAAGAACTTATTGATAATTTTCAAATAGGGTATTTAAAAGATGAAAATGCTCTAACTTTATCAGGTGGAGAAAAGCAAAAAGTAGCATTGGCAAGAGCTCTAAGTTTTAGGCCGGAAGTTTTACTTGTAGATGAACCTACTTCGAATATTGACCCTAATTTTATAAAATTAATAGAGAGTTCATTAAAAAGAATAAATAAGGACTATAATACAACTATATTAATTGTGACTCATAACACAGCTCAATCCTTTAGATTATGTGATGAAATTATTTTTATGAAAGATGGAAGAGCAATTCAACATACTGATACTAAAAAATTAGTTAATTCAGAAGATGAATTTGTTAGAGAGTTTATAAAATTAAATTAAAAAAGTATAATACTTAATGTTAGTTAAAAGATTGTTAAATAAGCTGATACAAAGATTTTGTATTGAGAAAATCTTTATAAACATTGTAAATATCTTGTAAAGATGATAAAATTGGTATGAATCTTGAATAGAAGTAGGAGGTATTAGCTTGAAAATAGGTTTTGAACTTAATATGCAGCAAACTCAAAAGTTAATAATGACACCAGAATTAAGACAAGCTATACAGGTTTTACAGTACAACAATCTGGAATTAAGAGAATATATTACTAAACAGATGGAAACCAATCCATTTTTAGAGGTAAAGGAAAATAAAAAAGAAGAAAATAAAGAAGAAAAATCCAAAGATGAAGATATTGATTGGCAGGAAGTAGTTGAGAAGTATGATGATATTAGTTATAGATCATACTCAAAGGTTTCAGAACAAAAACAAACTTTTGAATCTTATACTTCAAAAAAAATGTCGTTAAAAACTCATTTAATCAATCAGTTAGGGCTTAACTTTTCAAAGGAAAAAGAAAAGAAAATAGGTGAATATATAATTGAATCTTTAGATAAAAGAGGCTATTTGATTACACCTGTAGAAGATATAGCAGAAGAAACTGATAGTGATGTTGACGAAGTTGAAAGAGTATTAAAAGTAATACAAAATTTTGATCCCGTAGGTATAGCATCTAGAAATTTAAATGAGTGCCTTAAAATACAACTTAAAGATAAAGGTATTATTGATGAAAAAATTTATGAAGTTATAGACGAACATATTGATAATTTAGCATGTAATAGAATTCAAGATATTTCGAAAAAAATCGATTCATCTGTAAAAAAAGTTCAAGAAATGTGCGATATTATAAAAATGTTGGAACCTAAACCATCCAGAGGATTTGTACTAGAAACTGATAGTATAAGATATGTGACTCCTGATGTTACTATTAAAAAAGTAGGAGAAGAATATGTTATTCTTGTAAATGATTCAAATGTACCATCCCTTCATATTAATAGTTACTACAAAAAAATGTTAAATCAGGTTAAAGACAAAGATACAAGTAAATTTTTAAGTGATAAATTTAATTCTTCAATGTGGTTGATAAAAAGTATAGAACAGAGAAGACAAACAATGTATAATGTAACAGCTGCAATATTAAAATTCCAAAGAGATTTTTTTGACAAAGGAACAAAATTCTTGAAACCGTTAGTGTTAAAAGATGTATCTGAAGACATAGATGTACATGAATCGACAGTCAGTAGAGCAACAAATGGCAAATACGTCCAGACACCAAGAGGTTTATTTGAATTAAAATATTTTTTCTCAAGTGGAGTACAAAAAGATGGCGAAGGAATATCTTCAACAAGCATAAAGAGTACAATAAAAGATATTGTTGATAATGAGGATAGAAAAAAACCTTTAAGCGATCAAAAAATTGCAGATAAATTAGAAGAAAAAAATATAGAAATATCGAGGAGAACTGTAGCTAAATATAGAGATGAAATAGGGATACCTTCATCATCCATAAGAAGAAGATATTAAAATTAAGCAATTCATAAAGAATTGCTTTTTTGATTTTTGCACTACTTGAAAAACACAAGTATAAATAGTATAATGAAGGACAGGGACAAAAATTAAACAGCAGGGACATAAACATAACCGGAGGAACAAAATGGAAGCAGATAGAGTATTAAAAATATTAAAATTAGTAGCACCAGAAGCAAGAGAAAAAATTCTAAAAAGATATTTATTGTTAAAAGTTATAAAAGATAATGAACCAATAGGTAGAAGAGTTTTAGGTCAAAAAATAAATGAAACTGAGAGAAAGATTAGATCCGAAATAGACGACTTAAGAGACTTAGGATTAATTATTGTTGAAACTAACGGGATGTTTATTTCTAAAAAAGGCCAAGAAGTTATAGAAGATTTAGAAGAATTATCATATACTTTAAAGGGTATAAAAGAATTAGAAGAAAAATTAAAAGATAAGCTAAAAATTAATAATGCTTATATAGTGGAAGGTGATTCAGGGAAAGAAGAAATTGTTTTTAAAGAGTTAGGTAAAAAAACAGCAAAAATTGCAAGTGAATTTTTGAAAAGCAATATGAAAATTGCAATTATGGGCGGAACTACAATGGCTGTAGTAGCCGAATATTTAAAAACGGAGAAAAGTTATAAAAATATAACTGTCCTGCCGGGAAGAGGTGGATTAGGGGAAAGTATGGATATTCAAGCTAATTCAGTTGCTTCCAAATTTGCAAAAAAAATCGGTGCTAATTATAAACTTTTACATGTACCGGATAATATAAGACCTGATATTTTAGAAGCATTGAAAACCAATGTTCAAGTAAAAGAAATATTAGATGATTTAAAAGAAATAGACTTGCTTTTGTTTGGAATAGGAAGAGCAGAAGACATGGCGGCTAGGAGAAAGTTATCTGAAATAAAACAAGATGAATTAAAATTAAAAAACGCAAAGGCGGAAGCCTTAGGTTTTTATTTTGATAATGTGGGAAACCCAATAATGCATTCAACCTCTGTAGGTATAGCATTAGATGATCTTAAAAGTATAGAAAACTCAATATGTGCTTCAGCAGGTATAAAAAAAGCAAAGGCAATTTATGCTTTTTCTAAATATTATAAAAATTATACATTAGTTACGGATGAAGTAACAGCAAAAGAAATATTAAAACAAAAATAGAAAGGAAGATAATAATGAAAACGAAAATAGCAATTAATGGATTTGGAAGAATTGGGAGATTAGCTTTAAGATTGATGTTTGATGATAAGGATTTTGAAATATCAGCAATTAATGATTTGACTGATGCTGAAACATTAGCATATTTACTTAAGTACGATTCCTCTCAAGGAGGTTTTAAAAGAGATAGTGTAACCTTTAAAATGGGAGAAGACCAAAAGATTATTGTTGATGGCAAAGAGATTCCTGTATATGCAGAAAAAAATCCAGAAGATCTACCTTGGGGAGAACTTGATGTAGATGTTGTGCTTGAATGTACTGGAGTATTTACAAAAAGAGAAGATGCAGAAAAACACATAAAAGCTGGAGCAAAAAAGGTACTTCTTTCAGCACCGGGAAAAGGTGAAATGAAGACAGTAGTTTACAACGTGAACCACGACATACTAGATGGTAGTGAAAAAGTAGTATCTGCAGCATCCTGTACTACAAACTGTCTAGCACCTGTTGCTAAAGTTTTGGATGATAACTTTAAAATAATAAAAGGACTTATGACTACGATACATGCATATACAAATGATCAACCAACTTTAGATAGCCCTCATCATAAAGGAATAAAGTCAAGAAGAGGTAGAGCAGCAGCAGTAAACATAATACCTACATCTACAGGAGCAGCAGCAGCAGTTGGTAAAGTAATGCCACATTTAAATGGAAAATTAGATGGAATGGCAATGCGTGTTCCTACAGCTGCAGGATCTGTAGTAGATTTAGTAGTAGAATTGGAAGAAAAAACATCTATAAAAGAAATCAATAAAGCAATGAAAGAAGCTTCAAATGAAACCCTAGGATATACAGAAGATCCTATAGTTTCCAGCGATACTATAGGAATAACCTATGGAAGTTTATTTGATTCTCAGCTTACAAAGGTAATGGAAGTTGATGGCAAGCAAATGGTAAAAGTAATTAGCTGGTATGACAATGAAATGTCCTATACTTCACAATTAATAAGAACTGCAAGATATATGAGTAAAATATAAATAAAATAAAGATAAGGTGCTGGAAAGCACTTTATTTTTATTAAATATTATATTACTATAAAAATATAGTGAATTAGGAGGATATTTATATGAAAAAATCTATACAAGATTATAATGTTAATAACAAAAGAATTTTAGTAAGGTGTGATTTTAATATCCCTTTAAACGACAAAGGGGAGATAACAGATGACAGCAGAATAAAAGCAGCTTTACCAACTATAGAATACATAATTAAAAATGGTGGAAAGCCGGTTTTAATGTCCCATTTAGGAAGACCTAAAGGAATAGCAGACCCAAAATTAAGCTTAAAACCTGTAGCAGAAAGATTAGAGAAATTAACAAACAAAGATGTTGTCTTTTCAGATCATGATGACGTTGTAAATAATGAAGTTGTAGAATTATCAAAAAAAGATTTTGATAAAATACTATTAATTCAAAACACAAGATTTAGAAAAGAAGAAAAGGAAAATAACGATAAATTTGCTGAAGAACTATCAAAGTTAGGTGATGTTTTTATTAATGATGCTTTTGGAACATCCCATAGAGCACATGCTTCAAATGTAGGTGTAGCAAAATATTTGGAAAGTGGTCTTGGTTTTTTAGTAAAAAAAGAAGTAGAAATAATAGGAGAAGTTTTAAAAAATCCTAAAAAACCTCTAGTAGCACTATTAGGAGGAGCAAAAGTATCGGATAAAATTAATGTGATAGATAACTTATTAAATATAGCTGACAAAATAATTATCGGTGGAGGAATGGCTTTTACTTTTGTTGCAGCCCAAGGATATGAAGTAGGTAAATCAATTCTAGAAAAAGATAAAATTAATCTAGCAAAAGAGCTAATGGAAAAAGCTGAAGAAAAAAATGTTGACTTAGTACTACCTGTTGATTATAAAGTAGCTGAAGAATTTAGAAATGACACAGAATGGAAAACTGTAAGTTTTGATAATATTCCAATAGATTATATGGGACTTGATATTGGAGAAAAAACCATAAAATTGTTTTCCAAACTATTACAAGAGGCAGAAACAGTAATATGGAATGGACCAATGGGTGTATTTGAATTTGATAACTTTGCTGAAGGCACTAATAAAATATGTCAGGTATTAGCAGAAAATGATATAATATCTATTATAGGTGGTGGCGATAGTGCTGCTGCAGTCAAAAAAGCTGGATTAGAAGATAAAATGACTCACATATCAACTGGTGGAGGTGCTTCACTAGAATTTATGGAAGGAAAAAAACTCCCAGGTATTGAAATAATTGAAGACAAATAAAATTTATAGGAGGAAAAAAATGAGAACACCTTTTATTGCAGGAAATTGGAAAATGCATAAAACTCCTGAAGAATCCTTAGAATTAGCAAAAGAGATTGATACTTTTTTAAAAGAAAATGAAGATATTGAAGTAGACGTATTAATATGTCCTCCATATACTTCATTGTATTTGCTTAATAAAGAGCTTAAAAATAGAAAGTTTTACTTAGGAGCTCAGAATATGAGTTTTGAAGATGAAGGTGCATTTACTGGAGAAATATCTCCATTAATGCTTAAAGAAATGGATATAGAGTATGTAGTATTAGGACATTCTGAGAGAAGACAGTATTTTAATGAAAATGATGAAGAAATAAACAAAAAAGTAAAAAAGGCATTAGAACATAATTTAAAACCTATAATTTGTGTGGGTGAAACTTTAGAAGAAAGAGAATCAGGCAAAGAAAAAACTAAAGTGAGAAATCAGATTACATCCGATTTATTTGAAATTGACAAAAATAATGCAGATAGTATAACAATAGCATACGAGCCTATTTGGGCTATAGGTACAGGAAAAACAGCTTCCAGTGATGATGCAAATGATATGATTAAATTCATTAGAAGTATTATTAAAGAGCTATATGATGAAGATACAGCTGAAGTTATAAGGATACAGTACGGTGGTAGTGTTAAACCTCATAACATTAAAGAACTTATGAATAAATCAGATATTGATGGAGCTTTAGTAGGTGGAGCAAGCTTAAAAAGCGAAGATTTTGTTAAAATAATTGATTTTTAGGAGATTGATATGAAGAAAAGAACCTCTATACTAATGATACTCGACGGGTGGGGGATTGGTAAAGATTACGAAGGAAATGCAGTTTTAAAAGCTAACACCCCAAATTTCGATAAATTAGTAAAAAAATACCCAAATACTCAAATAAAAACTTCGGGATTAGATGTTGGTCTACCAGAAGGCCAAATGGGTAATTCAGAAGTAGGACACATGAATATCGGCAGTGGAAGAATAGTATATCAGGAATTCACAAGAATCAATAAGGCAATAAAAGATAATTCTATAAATAGCAACAAAGAAATTAATAGAGCCTTCAACAATGTTAAAAATAATAATAGTAAACTTCATTTCTTCGGTCTCTTATCTCACGGAGGAGTTCATAGCTATAACCAACATCTTTACTCATTAATAAAACTGGCTAAAGACAACGGAGTAGAGAAAATTTGTGTTCACTGTTTTACAGATGGAAGAGATGTTTCTCCTACAAGTGGAGTAAATTTAATAAAAGAATTACAAGAAAAGCTAGAGGAGATTGGTGTAGGAAATATAGCAACCATTTCAGGAAGATACTATTCTATGGATAGAGACAATAGATATGAAAGAACTAAAAAAGCTTATGAAGCTATGACTTTAGGAAAAGGTATAGAAAACTCCGATCCAATAGATGCGATAAAAAAATCCTATGATAATGGCGTAACAGATGAATTCATAGATCCAATAATTGTAAATAAAAACTGTATGGTAGAAGATAAGGATAGTATAATTTTCTATAATTTTAGACCAGATAGAGCAAGACAAATAACAAGAGCCTTTGTTGATGAGGATTTCGATGAGTTTGAAAGAGAAAAAATTAAAACTACATTTGTTACTATGACCCAATATGATAAAACAATAAAAAATGTTTTTGTAGCTTTTGAGCCTCAAAAACTTGAAAATACTTTCGGAGAGTATATAAGTAAACTTGGTAAAAAACAGTTAAGAATAGCAGAGACAGAAAAGTATGCGCATGTAACTTTCTTTTTTAATGGAGGAATGGAGAAATCTTATGAAGGTGAAAAAAGGATTTTAGTACCATCTCCAAAGGTGGCTACATACGATCTTCAACCAGAAATGAGTGCTTTCGAGGTTAAAGATAGATTAATTGGAGAATTAAAAAAAGAATATTTGGACTTTGTAATAATTAATTTCGCTAATCCTGATATGGTAGGACATACTGGGGATATAGATGCAGCTGTAAAAGCTGTAGAGACTGTAGATGAATGTTTAGGTGAGATAGCAGAATATGTAGAAAAGCATAACATTAATATGCTTGTAACCGCAGATCACGGAAATGCTGAAGAAATGCTTGATGATGGAGAGATAATGACAGCCCATTCAAATAATAATGTACCTTTTATTTTAATTACAAATGAAAAATGTAATCTTAAAGAAGGTAGATTAGCAGATATTGCACCAACTATTTTAGAATTAATGGAACTCGATAAACCTAAAGAAATGACAGGCGAGTCTTTAATAAATTAATAAGGAGGATTATATGACAATAATATCAGATATTTATAGTAGAGAAATACTGGATTCAAGAGGAAATCCAACAGTTGAAGTGGAAGTATGGACGGAAAGCGGAGGATACGGGATAGCAGCTGTTCCGTCAGGAGCATCAACTGGAGAATTTGAAGCAGTAGAATTAAGAGATGGAGATAAATCAAGATATTTAGGAAAAGGAGTAGAAAAGGCAGTAGCAAATGTAAACGAAATAATAGCACCTGAACTTTTAGGTGTTGATTCATCAAATCAAGTTTTTATAGATCAACTAATGATTGAGCTTGACGGAACAAAAAATAAAAGTAAATTAGGAGCTAATGCTATTCTTGGGGTATCCATGGCTTGTGCTAAAGCTGCTGCTGACACACTAGGATTACCTTTATATCAATACTTAGGTGGCGTTAATGGAAAAACCCTGCCTGTACCTATGATGAATATCTTAAACGGTGGAGAGCATGCAGATAATAATGTAGATATACAGGAATTTATGGTAATGCCTATTGGAGCGAAAAGTTTTAAAGAAGGACTTCAAATGGGTGCCGAAATATATCATAATTTAAAGAAGGTTCTTCAAGAAAACAACTTAAGTACAGGAGTAGGTGATGAAGGAGGCTTTGCTCCAAATTTATCATCTAATGAAGAAGCACTAAAAACTATAATAAAAGCAGTAGAAAAAGCAGGTTTTAAATTAGGCGAAGATATTGTTTTAGCTCTAGATGTTGCTGCTTCAGAGCTGTACGATAAAGAAAATAAAAAATACATATTTACAGGAGAAGGAAAAGAATTTACAGTAGAAGAATTAGTTGAATTTTATGAAAGTTTAGTTAACAAATATCCAATAATATCTATTGAAGATGGTCTCGATGAAGATGATTGGGAAGGATGGAAGCTACTAACTGAAAAATTAGGTAAAAAAATCCAATTAATGGGTGATGATTTATTTGTAACTAACGTAGAAAGACTAAAAAGAGGAATAGACGAAGGAATAGGAAACTCGATTCTTATAAAGCTTAATCAAATAGGAACTATTACAGAAACATTAGATGCTATAGAAATGGCTAAGACAGCAGGTTATACAGCTGTAGTATCACATAGATCAGGAGAAACATCAGATAATACTATTGCAGATTTAGTAATTGCAACTAATGCAGGTCAAATAAAAACTGGAGCACCTGCAAGATCTGATAGGGTATCTAAATATAATCAGTTACTTAGACTTGAAGATATACTGGGAACTACTGGTAAATATATTGGTAAGAAGGTTTTTTATAATTTAAAGTAAACATATGAAGACCGAGTTTTAGTGTCTCGGTCTTTTTTAAGGTAGAATTTAATAATAAGTATTTTATATAAAATTGTTAAATTATCTTTTTTATATTATAATAATAAAGAAATAAAAAATTTATATGTTGAATTTAAATTTTCACTATGTTAAAATACATTTGTTAATTTAAAAAAGGAGGTGTAGTAATGGAGATAGTTGCACAAGCACTCCTAATTATATCAAGTTTAATTTTGATAACTAGCATACTTTTACAATCAGGTAAATCTGCAGGATTATCAGGTGATATAGCAGGAGGCGCAGAGTCTCTTTGGGGCAAAAATAAAGGTAGAAGTTATGAAGGCCTGCTTGAAAAGCTTACAACAGCTTCAGCAGTGTTTTTTATTGTTATGGCTTTACTTTTAACAGCATTACAATAATACATAGATAACACAATATAGGAGGATAACTTAATATGAGTATTTATTTAGCACCTGTACTGGGTGTTGTTGCTTTGATATATGTTTACATAAAAGCAGCTTCAATAAAAAAAGAAGGTACGGGAAATAAAAGAATGGAAGAGATTGCAACCTACATTCAAGAGGGAGCGATGGCTTTTTTAAGTCGTGAATATAAATCTCTAGCAGTTTTTGCTGCAGTATTATTCTTAATAATTGGATTTGGACTTAATTGGCCAACAGCAATTTCATTTTTAATAGGAGCATTCTTTTCTGCTTTGGCAGGATTTTTAGGAATGGTAGTTGCAACTCAAGCAAATGTAAGAACTGCAAATGCAGCAAAAGAGTCTGGAATGAACAAAGCACTTTCAGTTGCATTCTCAGGAGGAGCAGTAATGGGAATGGCTGTAGTAGGTTTAGGGTTGCTTGGTGTAGGAATTTTATATATAATTTTTAGAGATGCAAGTATTGTTACAGGATTTGCACTTGGAGCTTCATCAATAGCATTATTTGGACGTGTTGGTGGAGGTATTTATACAAAGGCAGCAGATGTAGGAGCAGACCTAGTAGGGAAGGTAGAAGCAGGTATACCTGAAGACGATCCAAGAAACCCGGCAGTTATTGCTGATAATGTTGGAGATAATGTTGGAGACGTAGCAGGGATGGGCGCTGATTTATTTGAATCATATGTTGGGTCAATTATTTCTGCAATTACTTTAGGAGGCTTAGTTTATGGAGCTGATGGAGCCTTATTCCCACTTTTATTAGCAGCAGCTGGAATAGTAGCATCAATTATAGGAACGATGTTTGTTAGAGGAAAAGAAGGATCAGACCCTCAGAAAGCTTTGGATTTAGGAACATATGTAAGTTCAGCAATTATAGTAGTAGTAGCATTTATCTTAAGCAGTGTGGTTTTAGGAAGTAGTAAGCCTTTTATTGCCATTGTAACAGGATTAGTAGTAGGCCTATTAATAGGAAAACTTACTGAGTACTACACATCAGCTGAATATGCACCTGTTCAAAAAATAGCAGATCAATCAAATACCGGTGCAGCAACAAATATTATTAGTGGATTAGGTGTCGGAATGGGATCAACAGCACTACCGTTAATAGTATTGGCAGTAGGTATTTTAGTAGCATTTTATTTGTCAGGAGGAGGAACAGATCCTGCAATGGGACTTTACGGCATAGCTTTAGCAGCAGTAGGTATGCTGTCAACAGCAGGTATGACTATAGCAGTTGATGCTTATGGACCAATAGCAGATAATGCTGGAGGTATAGCTGAAATGTGTGATCTTCCGGCAGAAGTAAGAGAAATTACAGACAAACTTGATTCAGTTGGAAATACAACAGCAGCAGTAGGTAAGGGATTTGCTATAGGATCAGCAGCACTGACAGCTTTAGCACTTTTTGCATCATATACTCAGGTTGTAAAAATATCAGTAATCAACTTAACTGAGCCAGTGGTTATAGCTGGATTGTTATTAGGTGGAATGCTACCATTCTTGTTCTCATCTATTACAATGAATGCTGTTGGTAAAGCAGCCTTCTCAATGATAGAAGAAGTAAGAAGACAGTTTAAAGAAATACCTGGTATTATGGAAGGAACAGCAAAACCAGAATATAAAAAATGTGTTGATATAAGTACTGCAGCAGCACTTAAAGAAATGATAGTGCCTGGATTATTAGCTGTAATTGTACCAATAGTAGTAGGATTACTGTTGGGTAAAGAAGCACTTGGTGGTCTCTTAGCTGGAGCATTAGTATCTGGAGTTCTTATGGCTATCATGATGGCAAACGCAGGTGGCGCATGGGATAATGCAAAGAAATTTATAGAAGAAGGAAATTACGGTGGTAAGGGTAGCGATGCTCATAAAGCAGCAGTAGTTGGAGATACTGTTGGGGATCCATTTAAAGATACATCAGGACCTTCAATAAATATTCTAATAAAGCTAATGACCATTGTATCACTAGTATTTGGACCATTGATAGCACAGTATGGTGGAATGTTGATTAAATAAATAAAAATGTGCACTGGTGTAAAAACCGGTGCATTTTAATTAGGATGGGATATTATGTTAAAAAAATTAATACGGTTAGTCGCAGGTCTTTTTTTATTTTCTGTTGGAATAGTAATGTCGGTAAATGCAAATTTAGGAGTAGCACCTTGGGACGTTCTTCATACAGGATTAACCGCTATATCTGATTTTACATTAGGGCAGGTAAGTATAGGTGTAGGTATACTATTACTTATTATTGATTATTTTCTTGATGTTAAAATTGGCATAGGTACTGTTTTAAATATGGTTTTAATTGGAATTTTTATAGATATTCTTATGATTTTTAATATAATACCGGTTCTTGAAAATACGATTCTAGGAATTATTATGATTATAACAAGTCTATTTATTATAGCTTTAGGTAGTTATTTATATATTGGAGCAGGGCTAGGTACTGGACCTAGGGATGGCTTAATGGTTGGTCTAACTAAAAAAACAAATAGAAGAGTAGGAATTGTAAGAGGATTTATCGAAATTACAGCTTTAGTTGTTGGATTTTTATTAGGTGGAAAAGTTGGCTTTGGTACTGTTCTTTTAGCTTTTGGAATAGGATTTGTTATACAGATAACTTTTGATTTTTTTAATTTTGAAGCTGAAAAAGTTGAACACATATATTTTATAAATTAGAATATTAACACATGGAGACTAACATGTATAATTTTCATGATATTTTATCTATATCTATTATGATAATTAGTATTTTGGTCCCATGTGTTTTTTCTTTTAATAAATCAATATATTTGATATAATTTAGTAGGTTAAACATTCAACAGATATGGAGTAATTATGAAGATAAAGGTAAAAGGACTAAATATTAATTATATACAAGAAGGTGAAGGTTATGATATAATCCTACTTCATGGGTGGGGATGTAGTATAGAAACTATGATACCGATTTTGAATATACTTAAAGATAGTGCAAGGATAACAGTATTAGATTTACCAGGTTTTGGCGAAAGTGATAAACCTAAACAACCAATTAATAGCTATGAATACACTGAAATAGTAAATGAATTTATAGAAAAGATTGGAATAAAAACTGCAAATATTTTAGGTCATTCCCATGGTGGAAGAATAGGAATAATATTATCATCAAAATACCCAGAAAAAGTTAATAAGTTGGTATTGATAGATAGTGCAGGTATTATACCAAAAAGAAGTTTAAAATATTACTTTAAAGTTTATTCATTCAAACTTTTAAAAAAAATATATTTAAAATTAAATAAGAATGATAAAAGAAAACTGCAAAAATTTTACAAAAAATATGGTTCTGAAGATTATAAAAATTCAGAAGGAATAATGAGACAAACTATGGTAAAAGTTATAAACGATAACTTAGAACCACTACTTGAAAAAATTAAAGCTCCCACATTATTAATTTGGGGTGAAGAAGACGATTCAACCCCTTTATACATGGCAAAAATAATGGAAAAAAAAATAAAGGATAGCGGCCTAGTCCTAATAGAAAAAGGAGGCCATTATTCATACATTGATGACATGCCGAAATTCAAAGGAGCTTTGAAATATTTTTTCAAGGATGAATTACAATAGGACCATTTTATAACAAGGAGTGATTTAAATGACGGAAAGTTTAATTATATGTCTATCATTATGGGGCATAAATTTATTCTTTAGACTAAAATATTATCTGCATATGATGCAGCTCGAAATGTATGATAATGAAAAATATACGAACTGGATGATTAAGAATAAAGAAAAAACAAGAACAAAAAAATCTGGAATACTTGTAGTTATTACTTCAGTTACCACTTTAGTATACCTAATAAGTCCATTCAATATATACATATATTCTATAATATGGGTTGTAGCCAGTATTTATTCTTTAGAATACACAAAAGCAAATATAAAAAAACCTCTGGTTTTTACAAATAGAGCTAGGAGATTATTAATTAGTACGATAATTGTTGCATTAATAGATGTTACATTAATTATCTTAGTTGTTAGGTTGATATCAGGAAATACTTACTATATACCAGTAACAATATTTATAATGAGTTTATCAATTTATTTTTCAAGCTATTACTTGATAATAGGTAATTGGGTAGTTTCTCCTATAGAAAAATCAATAAATATGAAATATTATAAAAAAGCATATAATAAAATTAGAGATTTAGAAGAACTTACAACTATAGGTATAACAGGAAGTTATGGAAAAACCAGCACAAAATTTATTGCTTCAAAAATATTACAGCAAAAATATAAAACTACAAATACTCCAAACAGCTATAATACTCCAATGGGAATCAGCAAGTTTATAAACAATGAATTAAATGAGGATTATAAAATGTTTGTAGCTGAATTGGGAGCTGAAAGACTGGGAGAAATAAAAGAAATAGCTGAACTAGTTAATCCAAAAGTAGGTATAATAACTTCAATAGGACCATGTCATTTAAAAACATTTAAATCAATAGATAATATAATGAAAACAAAATATGAACTAATAAAAGAACTACCTGCAGATGGTACGGCAATATTCAACTACGACAATGAATATGTTAGGAAATTGGCTGACAAAACCTACAGAAATAAAATTTTATACGGTATTGATAATAAAAAAGATGTTGACATTTATGCAGACAATATAAGAACAACTCATAAAGGATCGTCTTTCACACTGCATATTAAAGAAAAAGGATCTGTAAAATGCAACACAAAATTACTTGGAGAACACAATATACTAAATATCCTCGCAGGAGTATCAGTAGGGTATGCTATGGATATGACTCTAGTACAAATAGCCAGTGGAATAGAAAGAATTGAACCTGTAGAACATAGATTGCAGCTTATAAACCCAGGGACGGGAGTTTTAATAATTGATGATGCCTTTAATTCAAATCCTTCAGGGGCAAGAGCAGCACTAAAGGTTTTAAAGGAGTTCAAAGAAGGAAAGAAAATCATTGTTACTCCGGGAATGGTTGAATTGGGAAGAATTCAAAAAGAAGAAAATTATAAACTTGGAGAAGAAATTTCTAAAGTTTGCGATTATACAATACTAGTTGGGAAAAAACAAACACTTCCAATACAGAAGGGATTAAGAGATAGTGGGTACGATGGGAAAAATCTTTTTATAGTAGCCACATTAGAAGAAGCTCAAGAAGTTATTGGAAGCATTGTAAAACCAAAAGATGTAGTGTTATTTGAAAATGACCTACCGGACACATATAACGAATAATATTAAGGAGTAAAGAATATGGAAAAAGTAGCAATTATTGTTGGTGGAGAAAGCGTTGAACACGAAGTATCGATAGTAACAGGACTGCAGATATATGATAATATAGACAAAACTAAATACGACCCTATAATTATTTACATTACTAAAGAGGGAAAATGGCTTTCAGGAAAATCTCTAGAAGATATTGAAACATACAAAAAAAAGGATTTTAAAGATACTGTAGAAAGAATACCTTGGAAAAGCAATATTAAAAATAAACTTTCACTTATAAGCAGACAGGAAAAAAAGGGTATATTCAGTAAAAAGGATGATGATATTACAGTAGATATTGTAATACCAGCAACTCACGGAACAGGAGTTGAGGATGGAACTCTTCAAGGAATTCTTGAGAATATAGGAGTTCCATATGCTTTCAGTGATGTTAAAGCATCAGCTCTGGGTATGGATAAGGTAATTATGAAAAAAGTATTTAAAGATGAAAAATTACCACTGGTTGAATATATGTGGTTTTTTAAAAGTGATTTTTTAAAAAACAAAGAAGAAGTATTGAAGGAAGCAGAAGAAATCGGATATCCATTGATAGTTAAACCTTCAAATCTAGGTTCGAGTATTGGTATTACCAAGGCTACTAATACTGAAGAACTTACAGAGTCAATAAAAGTAGCATCAGCTTACGATAAAAAAATTATAATAGAAAAATGTCTTGAAAACGCAAGAGAAATAAACTGCGGAGTTTTAGGATTTGAGAGAGATGTAAAAGTATCAGAATGTGAGGAACCGGTAGGTTGGAAAGAGTTTTTAACATATGAAGATAAATATGTAAATAATTCAAAAAATAAGGATGATTCAAAACGAGTAATACCAGCTGATATACCGGCAGATATGACTGAAAGAATAAAAGATATAGCAAAAAAATCTTTTATTTCAATAAATGGAAGTGGAGCAGCAAGAGTAGATTTTTTAATAAGTAATAATGAAATATTCATAAATGAAATTAATACTATACCGGGATCAGTTTCATTTTACTTATGGGAACCATCTGGAGTTAAATTTAAGGAGTTAATTGAAGAATTAATAGAAATAGCAAAAAAGAAAGCAGATAATTCTTTAATAAGAACTTATGATATTGATCTCCTTAATAAAATGGCTTCAGGAAAAGGAACAAAAAGGAGAACTGAGAACTAATGAAAATAAAAGAAAAAATTTTAGAATTTATGGATAAAAAAGCTTACAAACCAATGCTTCTAGAAGAGATAATTCAAGAGTTAGATACATCAAAAGACATGCAGGAAGAAATAAAAAAAGTAGTAAAAAGTCTTGAAGAAGAAGGTAAAATTATTAAAACCAGAACCAACAGATATGCTTTACCTGAAAGGCTAGGATTGATAATAGGTAAAATACAGGGAAGCCATAAAGGCTTTGGCTTTTTAATTCCAGACAACAAAGACTACGAAGATATTTTTATTTCACCTTCAGATTTAAATGGGGCTATTCATGGTGATAAAGTAATTGTTAGACCTATGAAAGACACAACTAACTTAAAAAAACAGGAAGGTAAAGTAATAAGAATTATCGAAAGAGGAAATGAAGAAGTAATAGGAACTTTTCAAAAAGACAAGTACTTTGGTTTCGTTGTGCCTGATGATGATAGAATATCGAAGGATATATTTGTAACAAAAGAAAATTTTAATAAAGCAAATGACGGAGAAAAAGTAGTTGTAAAAGTAACTAAGTGGTCTTACGATAGAAAAAATCCTGAAGGATATATAAGTGAAGTAATCGGAGATATTAAGGATTATGAAACTCATATAAAAGCAACTCTAAAAAGAAACAATATCAAATTCGACTTTCCTAAAAAAGTATTAAAAGAAGCAGTAGGAATAGAGTCAATTATTGATAAGAAAGAAATAGAAAGAAGAAAAGATTTTAGAAACTATAAGATAATAACAATTGACGGAAAAGATGCGAAAGACTTAGATGATGCAGTACACATAAGAAAGATTAAAGATAACGAGTACGAGTTAGGAGTTCATATAGCCGACGTTACCCATTATGTTGGTAAAAAATCAAGTTTAAGAAAAGAAGCCTACGAAAGAGGTACAAGCACCTATTTAGCAGATAGAGTTATACCTATGCTACCAAAAGAGCTATCAAATGGAGTTTGTAGTTTAAACCCTAATGAAGATAAATTGACGCTTTCAGTAGTTATGAATGTGAACTCAAAAGGAAATGTTTTAAAACACGAAATATATGAAAGCATAATTAGAAGTAATGAAAGAATGACCTATGAAGATGTATCTAATATTTTAGAAAATAATGACTCAAAGCTAAAAGAAAGATATAAAAATTTACTGGATGATTTTAAAAGTATGGCAGACTTGGCAGAAATACTTAGAAAAAAAAGAGAAGAAAGAGGATGTATAGATTTTGATTTTAAAGAAGCAAAAATAATAATGAATGATGACAAAGAAGTAGAAGAAGTTAGAAAAACAGAAAGAAGGACAGCAAATAGAATAATTGAAGAATTTATGATACTCACAAATGAGACAATAGCAGAGAATATGTATTGGGCTAAAGTTCCTTTCATATATAGAACTCATGAAGAACCTGATGAGGAAAAAATAGAAGAATTCAATAAATTTATTTACAACTTTGGATATACCTTAAAAGGCATTAAAAATATTCATCCGAAAGAACTTCAAAAGCTTGTAGAGAAAGTTAAGGGTAAAAAAGAAGAAACCGTTATAAATACTTTAATGCTGAGATCATTAAAAAAAGCAGTATATTCTAATTATCCGGATGGACATTTTGGTCTTGCTTCAGATTACTACTGTCATTTTACCTCTCCTATAAGAAGATATCCTGATTTACAGATACACAGTATAATTAAAGATTTTTTAAACAACAAATTGAATTACAAGGACTTAGACAAATACAATGCAAAGCTGGAAGAAATAGCAAATAACTCATCTCAAACAGAAAGAAATGCAGAAAAAGCAGAAAGAGATGATTGGGATTATAATGTTGCAAGATATATGTCTAATAAAGTTGGTAAAGTTTATGAAGGAGTCATCTCAAGTGTAACAAGTTTTGGTGCTTTTGTTGAACTTGATAATACTATTGAGGGCTTAGTACACATATCAAATATGACTGATGATTATTATCATTTCGATGAAGAAAACTACAAATTGATAGGTGAAAGAACTAAAAAACAAATAAAAATCGGAGAAATAGTAAAGGTTAAACTAGTTAATGTAAACCTTATGAAAAGAGATATAGACTTTAAGTTTGTTGATTAATTTGACACAGAACAAATATTCTGCTATACTTTATATGCTATAAAGGAGTTAGTATGAAAGATAATATAAGCGTTGTGGCAAGAAA
>CAZNLP010000020.1:0-20962 GCA_964574015.1 uncultured Clostridia bacterium
CCTATATAGGATTGATCTAAATTAAAAAAATCTCGAGCAAAAACCATATAAAAAGGAAGAATCATTAAGCTAAAGCTTGCAATGTTTTCAACTAATATAAAGTTTAAAAAATTTAAATCTTGTTTTAATAAAACAGGTATTTCTTTTAAGTAATTCATAAGAGTGTCTTCTTCTTTCTCCACGACTATAGAAGGAGGTTCATTTACAAACCAAAAACCTAAAGAAGCTATTATGAGACCTATAAATCCTATGGATAGTAAAAAAACATAATTCATAGGATAACTAAAACTTTCTAAAGAAAAAACTCTATTAACTATAAGTCCACCAATAAATGCAGCGGTACTTCCTACCAGCTGTTTTGAAGAATAAAGAGTGCCTCTATCTTTACTTTGAAAAAGTTTACCTATTAATTCTGAGTAAGATAATCCTGCAAAACCTCCGCTAATAGAAAAAAGTAAAATAAAAAAGAAAAAGCTGATAACCACAATATTTGGATTTTTTTCAGAAAAATAATAAACAAAGACAGCCATGCCTAAAAATGATAAGGCTCTAAGGTAAATGCCCATTAGCAAGAATTTCTTCTTATATTTATATCTTTTCATATAATGGCTGAAAACAGCATTAAATAAAAGAGGAGCTCCCAACATAATCGAATATAGTAGTCCGAATATAATCTTATGACTGGTTAAACTGTCTACAAGAGAAGGAAAAACAGTATTAAAATCTATCATTGACATAGTGAGGGATAAAAAAACACCATGCCATAAAAAATAAAAATAAAAAATCTTTTTGCTCTTACTAGTATTATTCAAAATGATAAACCTCCACAGAGTATTCTAATAATATAAGATTATAACTTTTTCGAATAGATTTCAACAGAATATTCAAAACAAGGGGGGACGGTACTTGACTTTTTTGGAGATATGTTGTATAGTTACTAATAGTTAATAGAAAAGGTGATATAAATGAGTAGAAAAGCTAGAAAAAAAAGTAGCTTTGGTACCTACTATATCAAGCAAACTGGATCGCCGGATGTTAACTTATTTGAAAAAGATATCGACAGAGAAAAATTCATAGAGATACTGCAGAAAACAAAACAAAAATACGACTTTAAACTATATGCTTATTGTTTAAATAAAAATAATTCTTATGAACTTATTATATTCGACAATGGAAGTGATATATCGAACATAATGAAAAGTATAAATATATCCTATTCAATATACAGACAAACATCTGGAAAGCTTTTTAAAGATAGGTATAAAAGTAAAATTATAAAAGATTATTATAACTTGTTAAGTACTACAAAAGAAATACATTCATCGGGTGAAGAAAGCAAATGGAACAGTTGCTGTGAGTATACTTCAGGAGAAAGAAAAGATGATCTTCTAGATATAGAAGAAATTTTAAAGGTATTTAACTATAAAGGTTTAGACTCAAAAGAAACATATCAAAACTATCTAAAGAACAATATATCAGAAGAAGAAATACTGTGTGATAAAGACATAGTACTTTGCGACAATATAAAAGAATGTATCAGAACAAAAGAGGAAGCTGAAGAAAGACTAGAGGTAATACTTACCAAAAAAGGATATACATACAAAGACTTATATAAAGATAAAGAAGAAAGAAATAAAATGATTAAGCATTTTAGGAAAAATTCATACTTAAGTCTAAAAGAAATAGGAAATCTATTTGGAGGACTTAGTGAATCGACAATATGCAAAATATTGAGCAGATGATGCCACAAAGTGGCATTTAAATTTAGAGCTACATTCAAGTAGCGTCACTAATATATAAAATTTAAGTAGGTGGTGTTAAAATGGGATTTGAATTAAATTTTGATTCAGAAAGTGTAAAAAATATTGATAAAAAAATAGACAAAAATACAATATACGATGTTCTTATTATAGGAGGAGGACCTGCTGGACTCAATAGTGCATTATATGCAAAACGTAACGGACTAGAAGTAGGAATAATAGCTGAAACATACGGTGGACAGGTGATTGATACTTCCTCAGTTGAAAACTACTTAGGATACGAATCTATAGTAGGAGAAGACTTAGTAGGTGCCTTTAGAAAACATATAGAAAAATACGAGATTCCTATAAAAAAAGAAAGTAGACTTGAAAAAGTAGAAAAGAATGATGAAATATTCCATTTGGACTTATCAGATGGTAGTCATCTTAAAACAAGAACATTAATTATTGCTACAGGAAGCAAACCAAAAAAACTTAATGTACCAGGAGAAAAAGAATACTTAGGAAAAGGAGTAGCCTACTGTGCAATATGCGACGGACCTCTTTTTCAAGGCAAAGAAGTAGTAATTGCCGGAGGTGGTAATTCAGCAGCAGAAGCAGCTATAGATTTATCAAAAGTAGCAAAAAAAGTTAAGCTTGTTCAAAGAAGTATATTAAGAGCAGAAAAAGCTCTAGTAGATAAATTAGAATCAATAGAAAACATCGAAATTTATCTTGGAACTCAAATAAAAGAAATTTATGGTGACAAACTCGTTAAAGGTATAAAAGTATACGACAAAGATAAGGATGAAACCTTTAATATAAAAGCTGATGGAGTATTTATAGAGATAGGATACACTCCAAACAGCGGACCTTTTAAAGATTTGGTAAAAACCTTACCAAGTGGCGAGATTGAAATAGATTGTTCATGTAGAACAGATGTAGATGGTGTTTTTGCGGCAGGGGATGTAACTACTGTACCTTATAAGCAAATATCTATATCAAGTGGTGAAGGTGCAAAAGCAGCCCTAAGTGCAAATGCGTATATAAATAAACTAAAAAAATAGGAGGATTTAGAAATGGCTTTATTGAATGATGAAATTAGAGGAAATTTAAAAGATGTATTTAGTAAAATGGAAAAAGAGGTAACGTTAGCAGTATTCACAAAAGAACATGATTGTGAAACTTGTAAGGATACTTTAGATTTCATGAAAGAGATAGAAGAAGTAGGAGAAAAAATAAAAGTTGATTCCTTAGATATAGAAAAAGACAGCAAGAAAGCTGAAGAATTTGGAGTTGAAAGAACACCAAGTATAGTAATTTTAGACAGCGAAGGTAAAGATAATGGAATTAAATTTTATGGAATACCAGCAGGACACGAAATAAACTCGCTGATAACTGGTATAATTGAAGTTTCAGGATCAGGAGAAGAAATGCCTGATGCTTTAAGAAAAAGAATTGAAGGAATTAAAAATCCTGTAGACATAAAGGTATTTGTTACATTAGGATGCCCTCATTGTCCTGGAGCAGTAGCAAAAGCACATAAATTAGCTCTTGAAAATGAGAACATAAAAGCAGAAATGATAGAAGCACAAACATTTTCAGAACTATCAGACAAGTACAATGTTAGTGGAGTTCCAAAGATAGTAATAAATGAAGAACACGATTTAGTTGGAAACCAACCTATGGAAAAATTCTTAGAAACAATCGAAAATATGTAGTAACAAAATAAAATGCTTTCTGTATTTGCAGAGAGCATTTTTTTTGTTGTATAATAAAGTGTTAAAATACTAAAGCAAACCAAGGAGTAAAAATGTCAGATCAACTTAAAGCAGATATCTCGTTATTTTTTGTAACAGTGGTCTGGGGAATATCTTTTTTATTAACAAAAAATTCCCTGGATTTTTTAGAAACCTTTAATTTTTTAGCTGTTAGATTTATTATTGCATTCTTTGTTTCTTTCTTAATTTTCTATAAAAAATTCAAATCAATAGATAAAAACACTATAAAATACGGTTTTTTAGTGGGAGCAGTACTTTACGTAAATTATGCTTTTCAAACGGTAGGACTTAACTATACAACAGTATCAAAATCTGCTTTTATTACAGGGATGAATGTTGTCTTAGTTCCTATATTTTCAACTATAATAATTAAAAAAATACCTGAAAGAAAAGTTATATTCAGTACGATAATGGCTTTTGTTGGACTGGGACTTTTAACGATAAACGGAGAAATTAATGAAATAAATATAGGAGACGTATATACTTTCATAAGTGCTGTAGGATTTGCATTGTATATTATACTAATAGGAAAATACACCAAATCAGTAGAATCTATTGTTTTTGCTACTATTCAAATAGGTGTAGTTGGAGTGCTTAGTTTATTTACATCATTTATAGTTGAAAATCCAACTTTACCTACAGAGTTGGTAGCATGGGGAAATATTCTTTTTTTAAGCATACTATGTACTTCCGGAGCTTTTATTGTCCAGAATGTAGCCCAAAGATATACATCGCCATCTCATACAGCTTTAATATTCACTGGGGAGCCTGTGTTTGCTGCTTTTTTTGGATATATAATATTAGGAGAACTGCTGTCTTTTAGAGGTACAATAGGAGCAATACTTATATTAACAGGAATGTTGATAGTAGAAGTAAATTTCAAAAATCTTCTAAGAAAAAAATAATGCATCCTCTTAGGGATGCATATTGTTATATTGCTATTTCAAACTATCTATAAACATTGCCAGTAAATGAGACTTTTCAATGATATTGTGTTTAAAAATATATTCTCTTCCACTAAATTCTTTTTTACCAGCAGGACCAAAGCCATCTATTATAGGAATATTAGATTCGCAAAATGCTATATTATTAGAACTCCATCTATGTTCTTTCGCAATTATAATATCAAGTTCTTCAGCTATTGTGCTCAAATTTTCAAACATATCTTCCGTTATGGAGTTTGTATACATTGGAGGTCTTCGCTCACTTCCTTCTACCTGAAAACTGTAAATATTTTTGTATTTTTTTTCAGGAATAATTTTTCTTATTTTATCATCAAAGGTTGTATAAAGTTCAGGGTCCATATATCTAATATTAACAGTTGACTCTCCATGGAAGTAAGGTTCTGTAATGTTTGAACTTACCTTCATATTACTTGGTGAGATCACCATGCCTTTCTCCTCATTTGTTTGATTAACCATTTTATTTATTATTTCCAAAAAAACACTCACTGCATTTGCAACATCTTCTGTTTTTATAAATTTTTTCATACTCATTGATACTTTATACTTGGCAGAACCAGAACGACTTGTTACCATACCACCATGAAGAAAAGCACCGTTAAGGCCTAAGACTATTTTTGCATTTTTACTTTTTAACTTAACAATTTTTTTGCTGAATCGACCCTGCATAAGGTCATCTGAAGTAAGCAGTAGTCCTACCTTCTTGTTTTTTAATCTTTTAGCATATTTTAAGCTTTGTAGTGCTAAGATAGCAACTGCGATACCACCTTTGTGTTCCCATACACCGGTACCGTATAATCTGTTTTCTTTATCTTGAAAGTATTTATGTTTTTCAAGTTTAACTATATTATCTAAATTTCCAACAAGAAGTACATCAATATCTTCATCATAAGAGTTTGAAAAATATAACACGTTACCTACCTGACTTTGAGGAAAAACTTCTGCAGTAAAACCTAAGGTGCTTAGTTTATTTTTTATAGAGTTTCCAAATTTGTTAACTCCTTCAATATTTTGGCTGTAGGTATTCATATCAACAAAATCATTAAGCATTTTTACTATATAATCTTCTCTTGTTCTTAAGTAGCTTCTTATCTTAACCTTTGTAGGAATTTTTTTTCCGGTAGTTTTACCCGGGATGGCTTCTTTATTAAAATATCTAATTGAAGCTACATCAAGCATCTTATTTACAAGAGCGTCGTAATCAAGTCCGTAGACTTTAGCAGCTGCAACATAAGAACCTCCAAAGCCTAAACTTGCCATAGAATTAACTTCTAATATGTAAATTTTATTATCTAACCCCAACCTTATATCAACTCTTGCAAAATCTCTCAATCCTAAAGATTCAAATACTTTCTTACTTATATTTTGCATTTGCTGAGCAAGTTCTTTAGGAATATCTGCAGGGCAAATTTTATTTCTAGGTGTATGTTTTTTGTCATCAACTGTT
This sequence comes from uncultured Clostridia bacterium, assembly GCA_964574015.1. GTDB lineage: Bacteria > Bacillota > Clostridia > Tissierellales > Dethiosulfatibacteraceae > UBA8670. Next base: position 5,930 of record CAZNLP010000020.1, read on the forward strand.
TGTATAGCGTTGGGATCTCCTTCCAAATCAATTTCTAAAACGGGGAATGTTTCTACGGGATTATTACCAATTAGTCCTACCGCAAATTCTCTACCCTTTATAAATTCTTCAACTAACGCCTGCTGTCTGAACTCATCAATAACAAATTTAACAGCATTTTTTAAGTCTTTTTCATTATCAACAACTTTTAGACCAAAAGATACGCTTTCCATTTTGGGCTTTACTATTACAGGGTACTTCACATCAGACATATCTTCCTCCTCAGAAGAAAAAACCCAAAAATCAGGAGTTGGAAGATTATTTTTTTGTAGAATTATTTTAGTTATAACTTTATCTAATGCTAAAGCATGTCCTGAAGGGTTTGAACCTAAATATGGAATACCACTCATTTCAAGCATAGAAGGTATGTGGGTATATCGACTTTCACCCTGTATACCATAGGCCATGTTAAATACAATACCCTTTTTTGCTTCTCCGTTTATTTTAGGGAAAAAGTCTCTTAGCTTATTAAAAATTTCCATATTGCCATCCATAATTTCAACATTATGTCCATTTTTTTCCAAAGCTTGAGCAACCTTTTTCACTACCTTTGGATTGTAAACTTCTTTATTTTGCATTCCAAATACATTGATTACCTTATCTCTGTCTTCGTTATATATTAAAGCAACTCTCATTTAATCACCTACATTCAATCCGCAAATTTTTAGAAAATTTTTGACCATAAGAATACCGTCCCCTTTACTTACTTCAGGATGACCTTGAAAGCCGTATATAGGCTTATCTTTGTGTTTGATTATCTCAGTATCACATGTGTCGGATTTTGCTAAGGATATAAAGTCCTTTGGAAGTTCCGAAACATAGAAGTTATGTCTTTTTTGTATTTTGACCTTGTTCGAAGATAATCCCTCAAATATCGGATCATCCATGTTTGTTATTTCAATTTCTTCTTTTTTCCGATGAGGTTCTTGAAGCCTTTTTATACGACCGTAGTTTTGTATAGCGAGAATTTCATGTCCTAAACAAAATCCTATAACAGGTACATCAAAATTATGAAGAGCTACAAAATTGGTGGTAAGATTTAAAGGGGTATATGGATTACCACGACCACCTGAAAGAATAATTCCACTTACCTCCGATTTAAACGATAAAGTAATAGGTTGATTATGATCGAAAAAAATAAAATCAAAATCTTGCTCTGATAAAAATTGACGCTTGAAATTTTTAATGTAAGAGCTTTGGTTATCAATTATTAATAGCATTTTTTTACCCTCTTTTTTATTTAAATTCATAGAACAATAATACTTTATAAATACCACAAAATCAATAACTTAAGATAAGTTTTTTAAATATTTTATACCATCTGCTATTGAAGCTGAAGATTTTTTATAATTCTTCCAAGGATCTTCAATTTGACCCAATCTTCTGAATATATTTTTGATTTTATATTTTTGAGAATCAAAATCTTTTTTTGATAGTTCGTCCCAAGATAAAGGAGTAGCTACAGGTCCGCCATTAAGTGGTCTTAAGCTGTAGGGGCATACTCCTGTTTGACCTTTAGTATTTCTTAATATATCTAGAAATATTTTTCCATCTCTATTTTCTTTTCTCTGTTCAATAGTATATTTATCTCTTTCGTTTTTAGTTATATGATAAGCTACTTTTTTTGAAAATTCCTTAACCTGATCAAAATTATACTCAGGTTTAATAGGAGTTACTATGTGAAGTCCTTTAGACCCTGTAGTCATAGCAAAAGGACTTAAATTTAAGTTTTCCAATTCTTTCTTTACATTAAAAGCAGCTTCAACAAGGAGTGAAAAATCGTCTTCAGGTGGATCTAAATCAAAAATAATTTTATCCGGTTTATCTAAATCATGAGTGCTGCTCAACCATGTGTGAAAGGTTATAGTACCTTGATTTACAAGATAAATTAAAGAATCTAAATCGTTACAAAGAGGGTAATTAGTTTTGTTATCTTCTCTTCCCTTTATTTCAACCTTATCTATCCAAGAAGGAAAATAATCCGAGGCATTTTTTTGATAAAAACCTTCTTCATCAATTCCATTAGGAAACCTTTGAAGAGTTACAGGGTAACCTATAATATAAAAATTCATATAGGGCCATATTTTTTCATAGTATTCAGCTATATCTTGTTTTGAATAATTAGGGTCTTTGAACAAAAGCTTATCTTTTTTTGTAATCTCTACCCTTCCTATCTTCATAGAATTCACTCCTTTTTTGATTTTTCCATATCATCGATAGTTTTACCGGAAATTACAGATTCCGGTTCTGTGCTTGTTGGATTTCTTCTTGCATCTGCATAATCATCTTTCATTTTTACTAAAAGCCATCTTTCATTTTTTCCTTTATTTGTCCTAAACAAACTATATTCACCTTCTATTTTTTCTCCCTTTAACTTAAAAGTTATGTGTCCAACATCTAATGCTTCAAGAGAATTAATTTTTTTACCGTCTTTTTCAGTAGTATGTTCATAAGTCCCTTTATCCCAGATTAAGACACTACCGGCACCGTAGTTTTCTTCAGGAATAGTACCTTCAAACTCTGCATACTCGAGAGGATGATCTTCTGTAGGCAATGCAAGTCTCCTTTCAGCCGGATCTGTAGAAGGTCCTTTAGGTACTGCCCATGATTTTAAAACTCCATCTATTTCTAATCGAAGATCATAGTGTAAATTACTGGCATCGTGTTTTTGTATTACAAATATATTTTCTCCACCTTCTTTACTACCACCTTTAGGTTCATTGGTTTTATTAAAATCTCTTTTTTCCCTGTATTTATCTTGATTAGCCAATTAGAAACCTCCTTTTTAAAGAAAATATTGCAGATATACATTTAATGATATATCTGCAATAAGATTATATTTTTCTTATTTATCCAGTTTTTTACCGAATTTTTTAAAAACATTACCAAGTTTGCTTCTTGCTTCTTCAATGTTCTCTTCAGCTTTACCCTTTAATTCGGCTAAATCTTTTTCAGCTTCATCTTTCTTCTCTTCAAGATTTTCAATTTTTTCTTTTAATTCCATATCATCTTTCTTGTCTTTAGCCTTTTCTTTTAATTCTGAAATTTCAGCCTTTTTCTCATGTATAAAAGCTTCTAACTCTTTTAAATTCTTTTGAAATTCTTCTTTATATTTTTCGGTTTTTGACATCTAAAACCCTCCTTAAGGCACTATTCTTTTTTAATCTATTATATATATACCAATATATGAAGAGAATATTCAAAAAAAATATTGTCAAAAATCAAGACTTGATTAATAATAAAAAAGTAATATATAATTTTATTTATAAATTAGATTAAAATATAATTTAAAATAATATAAATTTCAAAAAAATGGGTAAATATATATTGAATTTATTAAAAAAGGGGGAATATGATTATTTTATTTAATCATTAATAAAGAAATGAAGGTATTAATTGTATATGATTCATTTTTTGGAAATACTGAAAAGATAGCGGAATATATAAAAGAAATTTTAGAAGATAAACATGAAGTAGTTATAAAAAAAGCAAAAAAATTTGAAGAAACTGATTTTACCAATGTAGAGGCTGTTATTATTGGTTCTCCAACTAGAGCATTTAGACCAACAAAAGATATTAATGGTATTTTATCAAAATATGCAATTCAGATTAAAGAGCTGAAAGCAGCAGCTTTTGATACGAGAATAGACTATGATACAGTTAAACCAAAAACCTTAAGTATGATGATGAAAAGATCTGGTTATGCAGCAGAAAAAATAAATAAAAAACTTGAAAAAATTGGTGCAGAAATTATTGAAAAGCCAACAGGATTTTATGTAAAAGACTCTGAGGGACCTTTGTTAAAAGGGGAAAAAGACAAAGCTCAAAGATGGTTAAAAAAACTTCTTTAAGCTTTATAAGAGTTTATTAAATTTTCTTTAAAATCAATATTATATTTGCTCCAACCAATTATTAAAGCACCAACAGCTGAATTATAAATAGGATCTACAGGAGTTATATTAGGATATTTTTCCTGTAGTTTTTTTATTAGATTATTCTTTAAATAATCATTTTCTAAAATTATGCTTCCGGAATAGGTAAAAAGAATATTTTCTTCTTTGGAATACAGTTTGTCTATTAGCGGACAAACTAAATTATACAAATCATCTACAGCTTGATTAACAAGCCTGAAGGCTAAGGAGTCTTTTTTTTCAAGATGGTTAAAGACTAAAAGGGCTAAAGAGGATATTTCTCTAGTGTTATGAACATTTTTGTAAGCATAGGTTATAGTGTCACGTGGATCTTCTACTTTAATTTTCTTAAGTACTTCATAATAAAGATTAGTTTTTTCAAATCTACCGTCGTATACTTTCATAATAGACTTTAGAGCATTAATACCAATACTATATCCACTTCCCTCATCGCCTAAAACATGAGTCCAACCTCCGGTTCTGTGGTATTTGGATCCTTTTCTTCCTACAGCAACAGAACCTGTTCCGGAAGAAATTATCATCCCATCTTGATTGTTTAATCCTCCTGCAAGGGATGTATAGGAATCGTTTTGCAAAATGATATCACAGGATAAATCCATAGAATTAAAAATTGATTTCAGTATTATTCTGTCTTTTTTTCTATCAAGACCAGCGATACCGGCTGATATAAATTTTAAAGCATTAAGATTTATATTTTTATTAGTAAAGGATTCTATTATTTCACTAAAAACTGATAAAGCATCTTTTTCTCCTATAATTTGATAGTTGCTGGGGCCAAAAATTTTCTTATCTATTATTCTACCTTGCATATCTCCAAGATATGCTAAAGTTTTACTTCCACCGCCGTCTATGCCGATACAGTACATTATTTTTCACCTCTTAATTTTCTATACTTTCTCTCCTGCCAATCCCATGCCTGTATTGATGCAAAACCGGCAAGAATAGCTGATATAAATATATTTTTAAAAACTAGGTTTCCCAACTCTGATATACTAAAAACTATTTGATGTACTGCAAAATCTTTGAGTATCAGTAAGATTAATATAAGAAACGTACCGATTGCTGTATTTTTCAAAAAGTAATTCTTTTTGCCTGATTTTCTTTTTTCTTCCCATTTTTGGATAAAAACCTTATCTTTATTCATATAAATTCATCCTATATATTTTTCTTAATAGATCCCAGTATACCTCTTGCAATCTCTCGACCTAAAGTTCTAGTAACTGTACCCATAAAAGACTTAGTTACTTTAGTTGGAGAAAAGGGATTATTTCTTTCGGCAGCAGCCTTTCTTTTTTCTTCTGCTCTTTTTGCTTTCTCTTTTTCCTTTATTTCTTTTTCTTTTGCAAGTCTTTCAGCTTCAGCTTCAGCTTGCTGTTCCATTGCATCGTATTTTTTCCCAATGATTTCAAAAGCTGATTCTCTGTCAACAGTATCTTTGTATTTATAGAACATAGGAGAATTACTTATTACCAATTCTCTCTTTTCTTCTGATATAATTCCAATTTTGCTTTCAGGAGGAGATATTAAAGCTCTTTCTACTATAGAAGGTCTACCTTCTTCATCTAAAAATGACACTAAAGCTTCACCGGTTTTAAGTTGTGTAATAACTTTTTTAACTTCGTATTTAGGGTTCTGTCTAAAGGTATCAGCAGCTGTATTAACAGCCTTTTGTTCTCGTGGGGTATAAGCTCTCAATGCATGCTGAACTCTATTTCCAAGCTGTCCTAAGACTGTATCAGGGATATCTATAGGGTTTTGCGTTACAAAGTAGATACCTACTCCTTTAGAACGTATAAGACGTACTACAAGTTCAATTTTTTCAAGTAAAACTTTAGGAGTATCTTTAAAAAGAAGATGAGCTTCATCGAAGAAAAAAACCATCTTAGGTTTATCCTGGTCACCTACTTCAGGAAGTTCTTCAAACAATTCAGATAAAAGCCAAAGTAAAAAAGTAGAATAAATTCTAGGGGAAGTAAAAAGTTCTTCTGAAGCTAAAACGTTAATCATACCTCTGCTATTTACATCCTTTGTAAATAAATCCTTTATTTCTAGAGAAGGTTCACCAAAAAATACATCTCCACCAGCATCTTCTAAAGAAAGTAGAGATCTTTGTATAGCACCGATTGATCTTGTTGAAATATTTCCGTATTTTAAAGTATATTCCTTAGCATTATCTCCAACATACTGAAGCATAGCTCGAAGATCCTTAATATCTATAAGAAGCCATCCTCTTTCATCGGCAATTCGAAAAACAATATTTAAAATACTTGACTGAATTTCATTTAAATCTAAAAGTCTTGACAGTAGAACGGGACCCATTTCAGAAATATCTGTTCTTATAGGGTGACCTATTTTTCCAAAAACATCCCACATTCTAACTGGATAGGATTGAAGTTTAAAATCTTGAAGACCTATAACATCAAGTCTTTCCTGAATTTTAGTATTCATAGATCCCGGTTCCGCTAAACTGGCTAAATCTCCCTTTACATCAGATAAAAAAACTGGAACACCTATTTTGCTGAAATGCTCAGCTAAAACTTTTAATGTGATGGTTTTTCCCGTACCAGTAGCTCCGGCAATCAAACCGTGGCGGTTACTCATTTTAGATAGAAGCTCTACAGATACATCTCCTTTACCTACTTTAAATTTATATCCTTCAGACATAATTTTCTCCCCCTATTAATTAAATTATCTTTTATTAAATTATATCATATATTGTAAGGTTTTAAATAATAATGTTGATTTATTCATTTTACTTTAATTAAATAACTATTAATTATATAATATATTAGAAGAAATAAAAAATTAGGATATAGAGGAATTTATATGAAGGATAAAAACTTAAAGCTTGTTATTAATCTAAGACATGAACTTCATCAGCATCCGGAAATCTCTAATGAAGAATACTGGACGAAAAATCACCTCATTGATTTTTTAAAAAGATATACCAGTTTAGAAATCGTAGATAAGGGAAAATGGTTTTATGCTTTTTATGAAGGAGACAAAAGCAGAGATAACATAGCATTTAGAGCAGATTTTGATGCAGTTGAAATGGAAGAGAGTATTGAGATTCCATGGAAGTCTAAAAACAGCTGTGTATCTCATAAGTGTGGACACGACGGACATGCTGCAAGTTTGGCTGGATTTGCTCTTGAAGTAGATCAAGAAGGATCCGATAAAAACATATATTTCTTATTTCAGCATGCTGAAGAAACAGGAGATGGAGCAAAAAAATGTGTTGAAATGCTTAGAGAAAATAAAATAGATGAGATATATGCCTACCACAATATGAGTGGTATGCCTTTTAATACTATAAACATTATATATGGAACAGCTCATTTTGCTTCAAGAGGTATGATAATAAAAATGAAGGGTAAAACCTCTCATGCAAGTGAACCGGAAAAAGGTATAAATCCAGCATTTACCGCTGCAAAAATAATAAATCAAATTCCAAAACTTACATCTAAGAAAAACAACAAAGGCCTTGTTTTATGTACGGTTGTTCAGGTTGATATTGGAAAAGAAGCATTTGGAATATCACCTGGAGAAGGGAGATTACTTTTAACTATAAGATCACAATATGAAGAAGAATTAATTAAGCTCCAAAATAATATTAAGAGTATAGCTTGTAATGAAGCTGAAAAATCGGGTCTCAAAGTAGATTTTTACGATAGAGATGTTTTTCCTGAAACTGTAAACCATAGAGAGAATGTAGATAAAGCAAAAAAAGTAGGGGAGATAAAAAACTTTAAGGTGAATAAATTAAAAAAACCCTTTAGAGCTTCAGAAGATTTTGGGTACTATACTAAATTAATAAAAGGAGCAATTTTTTACATTGGAAATGGAGAAAATTATCCTGACATACATACTTCAGAATACGACTTTAGAGATGAGATAATCGAAAGGGCAGTTGAAATGTTTAAGGGATTGGCAGATATTTAAAATATTGATTAAATCAAAGATATTGTTATATAATTGAATATAAAGATTATAAAAGCTACTAATAAGGAGGATATTTATAATGAAAAAAATTGAAGTTGCAGATGGGATACACATGCTTTCAATGAATGTAGAAGATATACTGTTTGAAGGAATGTGGGACATTGCAAATGGAGTTACACTTAATTCCTATATAGTAAAAGGAGATAAAACAGCAATAATAGACGGAGTAATAGGATGGGATGGAATTCCAGAAACTCTATATAAAAACTTGGAAGAAATAGATGTAGATCCAAAAAACATAGATTTTTTGATAGTAAATCATATGGAGCCTGATCATTCAGGATGGATAGAAAGCTTCAAAAAAATCAATGAAAATTTTACGATTATATGTACTGACAAGGCATCAAAGTTAGTAAAATCATTTTTCAGAAATAAAGAAAAAATCAAAATAGTAAAAGAGGGAGATACTTTAGACTTAGGAAAAGGAAAAAAACTAAGTTTTCATCCTGTACCAAATGTACACTGGCCGGATACTATGTTGACTTATGAAGAAGGTACCAAGACTTTATTTTCATGCGATATGTACGGAGCTTTCGGAAAATTTGACGAACACTACTGCGATGATAATATGACAGAAGAAGAAGTAGAATTCTACGAAGAAGAAGGCATAAGATATTTCTCAAATGTTATGGCTACATTTACACCTCAGGTAAAAAAAGCCATAAAAAAGACTGAAGAATTCGATGTAAAACTTATTGCGCCGGGACATGGGCCAATATACAGAAAAAATCCTCAAAAAATAATTGATGATTATACAAGATTTTCTAAGTACTCTAATGGAGCAGGAAAAAATGAAGTAACTATACTTTGGGGTTCAATGTACGGTATGACAAAAAAAGCAGTGGACTTTGCAGGAAGTCTCTTAAAAGAAAAAGGTGTAAAAGTTAATAAATTAGAAATGCCATTAAAAAGCGAAAGTGAAATGATGGCAACAGTTTTTAAATCAGCGGGAATCATTGTAGCAGCACCAACATATGAATACAAGATGTTTCCACCAGTTGCAGCGGCATTAGATGAACTTGGAAGAAAAAAAATTACAGGAAAATCAGCCTTCAGCTTTGGATCTTACGGCTGGTCTGGAGGAGCTCAAAAAGAACTAAATGAAATTATGGAAAAAAACAGAATGAAGTGGGACTTTGTAGAACCTGTTGAATTTGAAGGGTCACCAAGAAAAGAGGATTTGAAGAAAATAGAAGAGGGAATAATTGAACTAATTGAAAAATTACAAAACAATATTGTAGAATAAACTAAAAGCTGATTTCTTATATAAGAAATCAGCTTTATATTTTATATATTGCAGTACCCGACTATTTTAAAATTATCGGGTATATTATAATTTTTATCTGTTTTTTCAAACTTCCAATCTACATTCATCAATGTTTGCTTAACAATTGATTCAAAGTAAAGCATAGAGATACCTATATCTATTTTTTCCTCATAGTTGCTGATACTTTTATTTTTTCTAATTGCAAGAATTACTTTTTCCTGATCAAGCAAAAACCTCCAAGGCTGTCTATTCATAGTAGATGGAGCAAGTCGAGCATAATTTAAAGCATCAAGCAAACCTCTATTTTCAAGTTCTTCATAACTTGCTACTTTACCCCATTTTTTTATATAAACTAAATCTGTTATTTCATGTCTTGTAGAAATATTATTTTTCACTATTTTTAATTTGGATTTAGAATAATCATCACCTATGCTATCAGCATTTACTACTCTGGTCTTCTTTGCATCATATCCTAAAGCAATTACTGCTACTATTTCTTTATCTGTATTAAGAAATAGTCTTTTCTTAACCTTATCGCTATCGGAAAAAGTAATCCAACAGGTATTAACTCCCAGATCTAATGATTTAAGAGATATTTTTTCTCCTAAATAGCCTGCGTTTTCGAGATAGTATTCTCTTTTTTCAGATAATAATATTAAATAATGGGGTGCATCAATCATGACACCTTTATAGCCGGCATTTTCCTGTAACTGCAAATAGACTTGAGATTTATCTTTAGCCAATAATTCGGTTTCAATACCTGGAATTAGCGTGTCTGCTTCTTCTGAAAACTGAAGTATTTCATCAATTATACTTTTGGGCACTGTATTTTTTTTGTAATCTCGTACAGATTTTCTTTCTTCGATTAATTTTTTATAATTCATACATAACTCCTTTCTAACAAATGTTAAAATTTTATATTGATATATATCTTATCTCATCTGTTTTATAAATACCCATATCATTAAAGAATAAACAAAGAACTGTGTTTCATTCTTAATTAAATAAAATTAATTTAATTTTTATAATTAATAAAAGGTTTATTAAAAATAATAGAAATAAGAGCATGTATCAAGCTAACAGGTAGAAATACTATAAAGCTTAGCAACATACTTATCTCATATATTAAAGTACTTCTTTCGTCAGCTTTTCCCCTAAATCTATTCATAAAAGAGCCTAATGGAATACCGTAGGCATTTCCCATCATAATCATTCTTACAGATGCTAAAATTCCTTTGGCTTTTGTTTTTCCGTATACTTCCACTATTTTATTCCAGGATTCTTTTGAAGGATTTCCTCTTTTATCTGCATAATGTTGAGCAAAAAGCACACCTTCAATTTCATCATCAGGTATATTATAAATAACCCCATCAAGCATATTTTTAATTTCATCGTGATCCATACCTGCTTCAAGAGCGGCTTTTGTATGTGCATATGAGCACATAGGGCAATTATTAACTTCTGTTACGGCAAGCATTAATCTTTCAATAAAAGTAGAACTCATCAGGTTTTTAGATTTAGCTTTCTTTAGAGCACCTACTGTCCTTATTCCGTTATACATGAGAGTATAGGATTCACTAACTGAATAAAGCTTTCTACCGAACTTTTTATTCATTGAATTCACTCCTTAAAAATATTTTGGTCATATGTTATTATATCATAATGTAATGAATAATTGTTGAAATTGACAAGGCATTACCATAAGAGTATCATAGAAAATATAAGTAAAGGAGTGAAATTTTTGAGTAAGAAAAAGAGTAATATACTATTTAATCTTATATCTCCCATATATGGGCTATTTTACAACAGTCAAAGAAGAAATTTTAGAGATGTAATATATAAGGTAGAAGAAGATTTAGACTTAACTAAATATGAAAATATAATTGATGTTGGTTGTGGTACTGGTGCATTGTGCTCTATTTTATATGAAAAAGGATTAAAGGTAACAGGAATAGATCCTGCTGTATTTATGCTTAAAACAGCAAAAATTAAAAACAAAGACATAAATATAGATTTTAAACTAGGTAATATTTTAGAAGGTCTTCCATATAAGGATAATCATTTTGATATATCTATTGCTTCATATGTAGCTCATGGACTACAACCAGAAGAAAGAAAAAAAATGTATAAGGAAATGAGCAGAATTTCTAAAAACTGGGTAGTAATTCACGACTACAATAAAAAAAGATCCCTCATCACAACCATAGTAGAGTGGCTTGAAAGAGGGGACTATTTTAGATTTATTAAAACTGCAGAAAAAGAAATGAAAGACTGCTACAAGGAAATGGAAGAGTGTTTTTCAGAAGTTAAGGTGGTAAATGTAGGCGAAAGAGCAGCCTGGTATATATGTAAGCCAAATAACAAAACTACATAAAACAACTTCTATTTGTTCCTCCACTGTTAAAATTTTTTTCTGGATTGTAATTTAGAAGAATAGTTCTATTATATGCTTTCATATATAGATTTAATAGTTCTTCTAATTCTTTTTTGTTTTCTGCTTCTTTCAAAGCTTTTTTAAGGACCGAAGATGGATACTTTTTCTTCAAGTTCTTTTTCATATTTCTATCTATCTTCATATCGATAACCTCCAACAACTATATTATATCAAAAATATTAAATAAGTTAAATTGTTAGTACATAGATAGCATTCATTGACTGGTTTTACTCTCCTGTTAGTTCATCTATTTTTGTTCTATTAATCCTTTTCTATATGCATGTAAAAGTTCTTTTAGAATTTCTATTGTAGCCTTTATATCTTTTCCGTCATCTGTATCCTCTACTAAAACTCTTTTTGGTACTTCATGTACATATACTTCTTTAGGCAGCATATCTACGTTTTCATAAATAGTCGCTTCGTGAGTTTCAAAAGGTTCATGAGATACTAAAATTATCGCTTGTGAATTGTATATTAGAGTATAGCCTGCTATTCCCGTTACTTTTTGATAGGGATAAGAAAAACCACCATCTATTACAAACAACTTACCATCAGCTTTTATAGGACTTTCCCCTTTTTTTGCTTTAACGGGAATGTGTCCGGTAATTATTTTTCCTTTTTCCTCAGGAATACCAAATTCTTTTAAAATTTTATTACTTATATTTACTTCATCTCTGAACTTGAAATAATCGTTATAGATTTCTTTATGAGTTTTTTTATCTTCAATAAAATATCTTTCAAATGTAGACATTTTATTTTTGCCAAACAACGGTGATATAGGACCACACCAATTGTACCAGATCAGGTCTAAATTTTTCTGATTACTTTTTTCATTTCGATTAAAAAATCCTTCTCTTAATTTTAAATCAAAGAAATCGCATAAATTTTTTCCCGAATATTCTTTTCCATCAAATGTAAACTTTTGAAATTCTTTTTTTTCATTCATAGGGATGCAGGCATGATATAGTAAGTTATCGTTGCATTTTAGATATACACTTCCCTTTGAAAATAGAGTTTCAACATGTCTTTGTAATCTTCCAGACTGCAAAAAACTATGGCACATACTATCAACAACTTCTTCTTCTTCTTCAGAAAGTAAGTAGGGTTTATCCCTGTCTAGAGTTGGAAAGTAGGTGTCTATAAGAGGATATTCTATTCCCTCTATCTCTACAATTTTGAAATCGTCTTTTATCTTATCCAAGAGCAATCTATCTTCCATTTTAAAATCAGGATTTCTTTTAATAATTTGTCCCTCTAATTTAAATTGTATAATAGCAATAGCTTTTTGCATTCCTGCAAGTAGTTGTATATCTTTTTTCTTTATATTATTTTTTTCATCAAGTTTAGGTTGGAAACATTCTAAAGAATCGGATGTGTATTTTTCCAGAGCTAAACTTGCTAAAGGCATTAAATTTATACCGTAACCTTCCTGTAGTATCTCCATATTCCCATATCTTAGAGCTATTCTAATTACATTGGCCATACATGCCTTAGAACCAGCAGCGGCTCCCATCCATATAATATCGTGATTTCCCCACTGTATGTCTACATGGTGGTGGGCTTTTATATCATCCATTATAAGATCTGAACTTGGTCCTCTATCGTATATGTCACCAACAATATGGAGCCTGTCTACTACAAGTCTTACTATAGTATTACAAATATCAATTATAAATTCATCGGCTCTTTGGGTACTTATGATTGTCTTTATTATATTGTCAAAGTATTTTTGCTTACTTTCCAACTCTTCCTGCTCCTGCATCAGTTCTTCAATTATATAGTCGAAGCTTTTTGGGAGTGCTTTCCTAACTTTTGATCTTGTATACTTATAAGATACTTTCCTAATTAAAAGAACTAAATGATAAATAGTAACCTCATACCATTTATTATCTACTATATTTTTGTTTTTAAAAAAAATGAGTTTTTCTTTAGGATAGTATACTAAAGATGCCAAATTTTTTTTTTCTTTTTCTGAAAGTTTATTTCCGAAAGTTAGGTCAATTTTTCTCTTTACTGTTCCCGAAGCATTTCTTATGATATGGTTAAAGGCTTCAAACTCACCATGCAAATCTGTAACAAAGTGTTCCGTAACTTTTGGTAAGTTAAGTATAGCAGATAAATTAATTATTTCTTCACTAACTGAATCTATATTTGGGTATTCTTTTGATAAAAGTTTATAATAATTCAATAATTCCATAATTACACCTCTTTAATTTAATGATTTATACTTTTATTTTACACCTTAATATACATATATTCAAAATATTCTTCTATAGAAAAAGTAGCGATTTGCTCTAGTGAAAAGTGAAATAAGGAAGTTTCAATTTGACATATTAAAAGAATATAGATACCATTAAAGAAAATTAATCTTAAGGAGGTATATTATGAAAAAAAGTATTGGAGCAAAACCACTGGCATATCCTACTCCAACTTATATAGTAGGAACTTATGATGAAGAAGGAAACCCTAATGCAGCAACAATAGCATGGGCTGGTATATCCAAATCAAACCCTCCCTGGGTTTCCATCAAAATAAGTACAGGCAAGCACAGTTTTAAAAATATAGTGAGAAGCAAAGTTTTTACCGTAAGTATTCCATCGGAAAAATATATGAAAGAAGTAGACTATATGGGTATTGTATCAGGAAGTAAGGAAGATAAATTTAAAAAAACAGGTCTTACACCGGTAAAGGCAGAATATGTAGATGCACCTTATGTTAAAGAATTCTCTTTAAATTTAGAATGTAAAGTTGTGGATGACATTGATTTAGATTGGGACAAACCTATTATTGGTGAAATAGTAGATATAAAAGCTGATGAAGAAATATTAAACGACAAAGGACTTCCAGATATTAAAAAACTCAAACCTCTTATATATGCACCTGGCACTAAAGAATACTATGGTGTAGGAGAATATGTAGGTAAGGCTTTTTCAGCAGGTTTAGAATTAAAAAAATAATTTTTATTTAAAAATAAAATCTCCAAAACATAAGGGCTGAGAACCTAATGATTTGGAGATTTTTTATTTTATTCAACTATTATACTGTATTTTTCTTTCTCTACAACTTCACCTATTAAAGCATAAGGGGAGGGACTGTGTTTTAGTTCATAAAGCAGCTCTTTTGCTTTGTTTTTATCTACTGAAATCAATAGTCCACCGGAAGTCTGAGGATCGTACATACAGTCGGATAATTCCTGAGGAACTTCCTTTAAAATACTGACAGAATCTTTTATGTGATTCATATTTTTGTAAGCTCCAGCAGGTATAATACCCATTTTTGCTAGAGAAAGAGCTTCTTCTATTACAGGGATAGATTTAGATTTAAGCTTTATAGTTACATTACTGCCTGCAGCCATTTCG
>CAZNLP010000021.1:0-19730 GCA_964574015.1 uncultured Clostridia bacterium
TGCAGGTGTATCTATTCACGTTGATGAAATGGTTGAACTTTTCAACGAAGCTGTACAATAAATTAGATTTTATAAAAACCGGGCTTCGCCCGGTTTTTTATTTTGTTAGGTGGTATTATGAAAAAAATATTTAAGCATAAAATAATTATAATTTTAGCATTAATTTTAATTTTTGCTTTTACAGGTTGTAATTCTGAAGGAAAAAATGAAGTTGTCAATAATTCTAAAATAAGTTCAAGTGAATTTTTGTTAGATACACATGTAAACATAACACTTTATGGTACGGAAGATGAAAGTATTTTTAAAAAAATCTTTGAAGAAATAGAAAGATTAGAAAATATTTTAAGTGTTCATATAGAAGGCAGCGATCTAGATTTATTAAAAGATAATGCGGGGATTAAACCTGTAAAGGTTAATGAGGATACAATTAAAATAATTGAAAAATCTATCGAATATTCTAAGCTTACTGATGGTTTGTTTGATATTACTGCTGGGCCTCTTATAAAATTATGGGGTATCGGAACTGAGTCAGCAAAGATTCCTACTGAAGATGAGATTAATGAAGCTGTTAATCTAATTAATTACAAAAAAATTCAAATAGATAAAAATAACAGCACTGTATTTTTAGAAGATAAAGATATGATTGCAGATTTAGGAGCAATAGCTAAAGGATATATCGCAGATAAGGTAGAAGAAAAACTATATGAGTTAGGCGTTGAAAGTGCTATAATTAATTTAGGCGGAAATGTTCAACTTATTGGTGCTAAACCAGATGGTTCTTTATTTAGAATTGGTATCCAAGATCCAGATGAGTCCAGAGGTGGAAATATAGGAATATATACAGGTAGAGATGTTACAATAGTATCCTCAGGCGATTACGAAAGATTTTTTATTGAAGATGGTGTAAGATACCATCATATACTTAATCCTAAAACAGGCTATCCTGCTGATACTGAAATAAAAAGCGTTAGTATTATAACAGATGAGTCTTTTGAGGCAGATGCTCTTTCGACATCGGTTCTCTTATCGGGATGGACTAAAGGAATAGAAATGGTTGAAGGTTTAGATAATGTTGAAGCTATTTTTATTAATAAAGACCATGAAGTTTATGTAACTGAAGGTTTAAGTGAAGACTTTAATTTTGATAGCGAAAATTATAAACTGTTGCAATAGTTAAAACACCCCTTTAAGAATTAGTATAACCTAACTTTTAAAGGGGTGTTTTTGCTTACTTAGTTTTTCCTTTTTTCTTCATACTTAATGAGATTCTTTCTCTTTCCTTATCAATTGATATTATAGTAACATTAATAGTATCTCCTACATGGACTACATCAAGTGGATTTTTTACATAATTATCACTCATCTCAGAAATATGAACTAATCCATCCTGTTTCAGTCCTATATCTACAAATGCCCCGAAGTCAACAACATTTCGTACGGTTCCCTTCAGCATCATTCCTTGTTCTAAATCATCAATTTTTAATACATCATTTCTAAATATAGGTGCCGGCATACCTTCTCTTGGATCGCGACCGGGCTTTCTCAATTCTTTTATTATATCTTCTAATGTTGGTATTCCAATGTTAAGTTCCTTAGATAAATATTCAACTCTCTCTTTATACTTTTCTTCAGACGACTTTTTCTTTGTATTTAAATTCAAGTTTTTCAAATCTTTTAGACTTTTAAAGCTTTTACCGGATGTAGCTGAATCTACCTCAGGTTCATCTATTTCTATTTCAAGTATTTTAACCTTTATGTTATTTAACTTTTCTTTTTCCAGTTCTTTTAATGAGTAGTCAAGTTTTTCTAATAATTTTAAAGTATTATCATAGGATTCAGGATGAACACCAGTTTTATCTAAAGGATTATCTCCATCATATATTCTTAGAAATCCTGCTGCTTGTTCAAAAGCTTTATCACCCAATCTGCTTACTTCCATCAATTGCTGTCTATTTGTAAATTTACCATTTTTATCTCTGTATTTTACAATATTCTTAGCTGTAGATTTTGTCAATCCAGAAATATATTCAAGTAAAGATTTTGATGCAGTGTTTAGGTCTACACCTACACTGTTTACACAATCCTCTACTACACCGTCTAATGCTTCACTTAATTTCTTTTGATTAACATCGTGTTGATACTGCCCCACTCCTATACTTTTAGGATCTATCTTTACAAGTTCAGCCAATGGATCTTGCAGTCTTCTACCTATAGAGATAGCTCCTCTGATAGAAACATCAATTTTAGGAAACTCTTCGTTTGCAATCTTTGAAGCAGAATATACAGATGCTCCAGCTTCACTTACTATTGTATAGGCTGCCTTATTTTCAATTTCATTTAGACTTTCTGCGACGAAATGTTCCGTTTCTCTTGCAGCTGTTCCATTTCCAATAGCTATTATGTCAATACTATATTTATTTATCCAATCTAATAGTAATTTTCTAGATTTCTTAATTTCGTTTCTCGGTTCGTTTGGGTATATAGTTGTATAATCAAGTAAATTCCCCGAACCGTCTAATGCTGTAAGTTTACAACCGGTTCTAAATGAAGGATCAATTGCCAAAACAGATGCATCTTTTATTGGAGGTGCTAGTAGTAGATTTTTAGTATTCTTAGCAAATACTTTTATAGCTTCGTCTTCTGCTCTTTCTGTTAATATATTTCTAATTTCTCTTTCAATAGAAGGATTTATTAGTCTCTTATATCCATCTTCAATAGCTTCTTCATAGTACTTAGTAGTTACTGCCTTATCATTTTTTATACAATGTTTAAATAAGTTGCTAATTATTTTAACTTCAGGTACTGATAGATTAACTTTAATGTACTCTTCTTTTTCAGCTCTATTTACAGCTAAAACTCTATGATTTGCAATTTTATTTACATCTTCTTCAAATTTATAGTACATTTCATATACACTTTTTTTATCAGAATCTGTTGCTTCACAAATCAAAGTACCTTCGTTGTAAGAAATTTCCCTAATTTCTTTTCTAAAATCTGGGTTATCTGATACAATCTCTGAGATTATATCTTTCGCCCCATCTATTGCATCCTGAATACTTAGTACTTCTTTTTCTTCATCTAAGTATTTTTCAGCTAAATTTTCGATGTTACCAGCTTCTGTTTCTTCAGATAAAATAATCTCAGCAAGGGGTTCTAAACCTTTAGCTTTTGCTTTAGTTGCTCTTGTTTTTCTTTTTTGTTTATAAGGCCTGTATAAATCCTCCACTCTTTGAAGAACCTCGGCTTTGTTAATTTCTTCTCTTAATTCTTCGGTAAGTTTATCTTGTTCGTCAATTAACCGGATTACTTCTTCTTTTCTTTCTTCCAAGTTTCTCAAATAAGAAAGTCTTTCATTTAAATCTCTCAACTCAACATCATCAAGAGAACCGGTTTGTTCCTTTCTATATCTGGCTATAAATGGTATAGTATTTCCCTCATCAATTAATTTTACAGCATTTTTTACTTGGTTTTCTTTTAAATTTAATTCACTACATATTTGTTTTATTATATCCATTGGCTAAACTCCTCGCTTATGTTATTTTTTCTTTTGAACTAAATATTCATTTATAAATATATCGATCTTTCCATCCATCACACTCTGTACATTTCCTGTTTCTGCATTCGTTCTATGATCTTTAACCATATTATATGGATGGAAAACATATGACCTTATTTGGCTACCCCAGGCAATTTGACTGTAATCTCCCTGAATATCGTCAATTCTTTCTTTCTGTTCTTCTTCTTTTATTTCAATTAACTTTGCTACAAGCATTTTCATTGCTGTTTCTCTATTTTTTATCTGAGACCTTTCATTTTGACACGTAACTACAACTCCTGTAGGTATATGTGTTATACGAACAGCAGAGTCTGTTGTATTTACATGCTGACCTCCGGCTCCACTTGCCCTATAAGTATCTATTTTTAAATTAGAAGGATCGATGTCCATATCAGGTATATCTTCTAATTCTGGAATTATATCAACAGAAGCAAAGGATGTATGTCTTCGATTGGAAGAGTCAAAGGGAGAAATCCTTACAAGTCTATGAACTCCTTTTTCTGATTTTAAATATCCGTATGCATTTTCTCCTTCTATTAGTAGAGTAACACTTTTTACACCTGCTTCACTTCCTGATAAATATTCCAAAAATTCAACCTTGTAATTTTTATCTTCAGCCCACCTAGTATACATTCTTAGTAGCATTTCAGCCCAGTCTTGAGCCTCAGTTCCACCTGCACCAGCATGAATAGAAAGAATGCAATTATTACTATCGTATTCTCCATTTAATAGAGTTTCTAATCTGAATTCTTCAATTTCCTTATCCAATCGTTCGATCATTAAATTCAGATCTTTCATTTGACTACTATCGTTTTCTTCTTCTGTTAGCTCAACTAAAATTTCTAAATCTTCTATTTTATTTTTTATTTCATCATACTTCTTTATTTTTGTATCTATGTGATTTGCCTTTGTTGAAATCTTCTTAGCTTTTTCTGGGTCATCCCAAAAACCCTTAGTCTGCATTTTTTTATATAGTTTCTTTTTTTCTTCTTTCAGTTTAGACAGGTCAAAGAGAAACACCTATCTCTTGAATTTTTTTATTATACTCAGTTATTTTTCCTTTTATGTCATTTAAATCCAATATTATCATCTCCCGCAACATTTTTTATATTTTTTACCACTACCGCATGGGCAAGGGTCATTTCTACCGACTTTATCACCTTTTACCACTGTTTTTTGTTTTGTTTCTGAATTATCTTTATTTGTACCTGTGACTTTAGCTACACTCTGTCTTTTTAAATTTTCTTTTTCCTGTATTCTTAATAAAATCTTTACAGTATCTTCTTTAATGCTTGCTATTAATGCTTCAAACATTTCAAAGCCTTCTTTAGTATATGCTCTTACCGGATCCTCATTTCCCATTGCTCTCAGGCTAATTCCCTGTCTAAGCTGATCCATAGCATCTATATGATCCATCCATTTACTGTCTACAGTTTTTAAAAGAACTACTCTTTCAATTTCTCTAAATCTTTCCGGTTGAAATTCTTCCTCTTTCTTCTCGTAAATCTTTTCTAAAAGCTTTAAAGTCATTTCTTTTAACTTATCTTTAGTTAATTCTTCTATGCTTTCTATATTAAATTTAACATTTGAATTTACCATACTGCTTAAAAATCTTTGATATCCTTCTATGTCCCAATTTTCAGGGTATTTATCCATAGTAAAGAGAACCATATTTTCATCTACTATTTCTTCTATCATTGTAAATATATAGTCTCTCAAGTCTTGACCCATAAGTACTTTACGTCTTTCAGAGTAAATTACCTCTCTCTGTCTATTCATAACATTATCATATTGAAGCACATGCTTTCTTATATTAAAGTTTCGTCCTTCAACTCTGCCTTGAGCTGTCTCAATAGATTTCGTAAGCATATTATGCTCAAGAGGTTCATTTTCTGGTAGTCCTAATGTATCAACTATGGTTTTTACCTTATCTCCTGCAAATAACCTCATTAAATCATCTTCTAAAGAGATATAAAATCTTGAAGTACCTGGATCTCCCTGTCTACCAGCTCTTCCTCTAAGCTGATTATCTATTCTTCTGGATTCGTGCCTTTCTGTTCCTATTATTGCTAATCCACCAGCTTCTATAACTTTTCTATTTTCATCTTTTAAATCTTCTTTTGCATTTTCTAATAATTTTCTATAAATTTTTCTAGCATTTACAACATCAGGGTCGTCAGTGTCATCAAATCCATCTGCCTTAGCAGCAATTTCTTCAGATACTTTATCTTTTAACTTAGTTTTTGCAATGTGTTCTGGATTTCCTCCTAATACAATATCTGTACCTCTTCCGGCCATGTTTGTTGCAATGGTTACTGCTTTGTATCTTCCAGCTTGAGCTACTATCTCTGCTTCTTTTTCGTGATTTTTAGCATTTAGTACCTCGTGGGTTATTCCTTTTTTAGCCAGTAGTTTACTCAATAATTCAGATCTCTCAATAGAAACTGTACCTACAAGTACAGGTTGTCCAACCTTATTTCTTTCTATTATTTCTTCAATTACTGCATTATATTTACCTATTTCGTTTTTATAAATAACGTCAGGATGATCTTGCCTAATTACAGGTTCATTTGTAGGGATTTCTACAACATCCGTTCCGTATATTTCCCTAAATTCTTCTTCTTCAGTTTTTGCTGTACCGGTCATCCCTGCTAACTTATTATACATTCTAAAAAAGTTTTGGTAGGTTATTGTTGCTAGGGTTTTAGATTCTCTTCTTATATCAAGACCTTCTTTTGCTTCTATAGCTTGATGAAGTCCATTAGAATATCGTCTACCATGCATTAATCTTCCAGTAAATTGATCTACAATAATTACTTCTCCATCTTTCACAATATAATCAGAATCTTTTTTCATTATATGTTGAGCTTTTAATGCAGCATTTATATGATGACTTAATTCCATATTTTCCTGATCAGCTAAATTTTCTATATTGAAGTATTTTTCTGCTTTATTAACACCTTTTTCTGTAAGTGTAACATTTTTGCCTTTCTCATCTACTATAAAATCCACGGTTTCTTCTTTATATCCTTCACCCATAATCATGTCCATTTTTCCAATTTTTTCATCTGGATCCTGTTTTCTACCTTTTAGGGTTTTTGCAAAGGAATTTGCTTGGAAATATCGACTTGTATTTTCATCTCCCTGGCCTGAGATTATTAGAGGGGTTCTTGCTTCATCTATTAATATACTGTCTACCTCGTCAATAATACAGTAGTTTAAGTCTCTTTGTACCATATCTTCTCTTCTTATAACCATATTATCTCTAAGATAGTCAAAACCAAACTCGTTGTTTGTTCCGTAGGTTATATCAGATTCATATGCTTGTTTTCTTTCTTCTTTAGATATGCCGTGAATCAAGCATCCAACAGATAATCCAAGAAAGTTGTAGATTTTACCCATCCAATCTCTATCTCTTTTAGCAAGGTAATCATTTACTGTTACTACATGTACTCCCTTTCCTTCTAAAGCATTTAGATAAACCGGAAGTGTAGCTGCTAAAGTTTTACCTTCCCCTGTTTTCATCTCTGATATTCTGCCTTGATGTAAAATTACACCACCTACTAACTGTACTCTAAAGTGCTTCATTCCTAAAACTCTTGTAGACGCTTCTCTTACAACAGCATAAGCTTCCGGCATCAAATCATCTAGACTTTCGCCACTATTTAATCTTTCTTTAAATTCTTTTGTTTTTTCTTGTAATTCATGGTCTTCTAGTGAAGATATCACCTTTTCTAAGCTTTCTATTTCATCCACTATAGAATCAATTCTTTTTATTTCTCTTTCACTATATGATCCAAAAATCTTTTCAAAAATATTTTTCATAAAACCACCTATCTATTTAAATTATTAAGTTTAATCAATTTTATCATAAGCTATATTTTAACATTTTTAAAGGCTTTTTACAAGAAAATAGGAGCCTATAAGCTCCTTCCTGCTGTATATCCTGTAGCCCATGCCCAATGTAGATTGTATCCTCCACAATCACCGTCTACATCCATTAATTCTCCAGTTATGTATAACCCTTTTATTATTCTGGATTCCATTGTTTTTGGGTCTATCTCCTTGGTATTAGTTCCTCCTACTGTAATCTGAGCATGTTCCCAGTAGTAAGGACCTAAAACTTTAAACTTCCATTCTTTAAGAGTGTTTACTATTTTATATATATCTTTAGTCTTGAATTTTGTCCCAGAAATATTAGTTTTTTCTATAGATGATTCTTTCAAAATTACATCAATTAATCCTTTATTTATAAGGCCTATAAATGATTCTCTTATATTTTTATATTTCATATTAATAAATCTATTTTCTAGTAGTTGAAATAGTTCATTTTTATCATATTTCGGAAATATGTCCAGTTTAATTACTACATCTTTATTTTTCTCTATCATTTCTATACAGTGTCTGCTTAACTGTAAAACCGGTGGTCCTGATATGCCATAATTAGTAAACAATATTTCTCCAAAATCCCTTTTAATATCATCTCCATCAATTTCAACTGAAATTTCTCCTTCTATCTTTATACCTGATATTCTTTTCAGGTAATTATTTTCTAGTTTTAGTTGAACTAGTCCAGGAAATATAGGTATAATGCTGTGTCCTAATTCTTTCATAATAGAATATCCTGTACCTTCTGATGATAACTGCGGGCTTGCCTTTCCACCAAAAGCTGCAACTACCTTATCGCAGGTATAATTATCCTCAGTAGTCTTTATTTTAAATTTATCATCCTGCTTTGAAATATTAACTACTTCACTATTACAAATTTCTTTAACACCTAAGTATTTGCATTCCATTCTTAGTACATCAAGTACACTAGATGCCTGTAGAGAATTAGGATAAATTTTCCCTGTTTCATCAACATATTCTTGAATACCAAGTTCTTTAAAAAATCCAACTATTCTTTCAGGTGAAAATTTCTCCAACAAAACATCAACTATCTCTTTATTTTTACTGTAATAGTTGTAACTTGATATATTAAGATTTGTATAATTACATCTTCCATTTCCAGTGGCAAGTATTTTTTTGCCTACTCTGTCGTTTTTTTCTAAAATATCTACCTGATATCCCCGTCTGGCTGCTACAATTGCTGATACTAATCCTGAGGCTCCACCACCAATAATAATAACTTTTTCTTTTTCCATTAAATCTCCCCATTAAAAAATCTGTTACTTTATAATGTAACAGATTTTTTAATTTGTCAAGTTTATGAATTTAGTGGTCGCTCATTCCTTTACCGTGATGTGCATGTTCTTTACAAGGACTATTTCCGGATGTTAAATTTCCTGAAATGTAATCACTTATAATCTTACTAATTTCACCTGAAGCTCCTGTTATCACGTCAATATTATTTTCATTGAATATGGCGATTGCATTGCCTCCCATTCCACCGGATATTACTAAATCTACACCTTTTTCTGATAAAAGTTTAGGTAGAAGACCTGGTTTATGTCCAGGATTTTTTAAAAAATCTTCATTAACAACCTTATCTTCTTTTATCTCTGCTATTTTAAACCCTTCACAGTAACCAAAATGTTGTGATACTTTCTGTCCCTCTAATGCTATTGCAATTTTTTTCATAATTTATCCTCCTATTAATTTACTATATTTAATCTATTTTTCAATTTATTCCAGATATTTATTATTTCTTTAGCTGCTTCAGTATCTGGATTATCTACTACTGGTTTACCTTTATTCGTTATACGAACAACCCTTTCATCAAAAGGTATTTTACCAAGTACCTCCACACCTTTTTCTTTTGCTATATCTTCTATATCGTTAGTTTTTTCAAAGTTGTTGTCATACTTATTAATTACTATAAAACACTTAGTGCTGAAATTCTTTGATGTTTCTAAAATTCTAATCATATCATGTATCCCAGAAATTGAGGGTTCTGCAACTAATACACAGTATTCAATGCCTGTTAGAGATGCTATGACGGGGCATCCTATACCTGGAGATCCATCTATTATAGCAAGATTTTCGTCAGTTTTATATCTGTACATGTTTTTTCTTACCTCTGTTACTAACTTGCCAGATGCTCCATTTCCTATTTTAAGGTTAGCATTTGAAAAAATTTCATTGTTTAATTTTTCTATTCTGGTGGTCCCGGAAGAGTCATCTTCCAACCTTATTGCTTTTCTCCCCTGGTCATCACTCACAGGACAAAATCTTTCGCATACTCCGCAACCCTCGCAATAGTTAATGTTTACAACTCCGTCTTTTATAGCATTAAATCTGCAAAGCTCTTCACATTTTCCACAATCTATACATATGTCCTCATATTTAAAAGCTTTCTTCAATCCAAAATAAGGTTTTTCTTCTAAAATTTCTGTATCTTCAAATATCAGTTTAACATTTGGAGCATCTACATCACAGTCGGCGAACATTTTATTTTTTGCTAATTTTATAAGAGATACTGCTAATGTAGTCTTACCTGTACCACCTTTTCCGCTTAAGATAACCAACTGCTTCATAGCCTTACCTCCTTCTCAATTTTGTCCAATATTTCCTTGAAGATTTTTTCAAATTTTTTATTTTCTTTTGCAACAATATAACCATCAGAATTCAATTTTCCCATTTCTTCGTCGTAGGGAATTTTACCTAATATTTTTATATTATTTTTTTCACAAAATTCTTCAGCAATTTTTGAATCTCCCATATCTTTATTTATAACTGCTCCATATGGTATATCAAATATTTTTACCAACTCATATACAAGGTTTATATTATGAACACCAAATTTAGTTGGTTCTATTACTAATAAACTAAAATCACTTCCTTTAATACTTTCCATAACTTGGCAGGAGCTTCCTGGTGGACAATCTATTATATTGTTTTTACTATAATCCATATCTTCTAATAATTTTTCTATTATTGGTACCCCTGTCGCTTCTCCAATATTTAACTCTCCAGTTTTTATTTGAATACCGTCGGAAAAACCAAATTCTACCTTTCCTATAGTTCTATTTATTTCTTTAAGAGCATTTTCCGGACATAAAAGACTACATCCTCCGCAGGAATGACACAATTCGTTGAATATTTTTAATTTTCCTCCTACATAGGCAAGGGCATTAAATTGACAGAATTCAACGCATTTCTTACATCCGGTACATTTGTCTTGATCTACAACCGGTACGGGGACGTCCACATTTTTTATTTTAGAATCTTTTGCCTTAAAATAAAGATTCCCATTTGGTTCTTCAACATCACAGTCAATATATACACTGTCAGATGCTACTTGTGATAAATTTACTGATAAAAATGTTTTTCCAGTACCTCCTTTTCCACTTAAAACTGATATTTTCATTATCTGCCTCCGTGTTTATGAAACCCTGAATGGACTTCATTAAGTTCTTTTAATTCTCCTTTATTGTATTTATCAATGATTTCTTCAACAGTAACGTCTTCTGCTTTTAAGATTTTAATATTAGCTGTACTTAATACATCCGCTGCATTCTTTCCACATTGAAAGGTCACAACTGCATCTGCTCCGCTATCAGCAACACACTGTGCAGCAGTTATACCTGCACCTCCTGATGCAGCAGCTCCATCGTTTTCAACTACATCAAATTCTTTTGTTTCTACATCTACAACTAAGAAAATTTGAGTCCTTCCAAATACGTCCTCTACCTTACTTTTTAAATTTCTTTCTTTTGCTGGTACTGCAACTCTCATGATTAAATCCTCCTTTATATTATTTATTTTTGATTTATGCCATCTCAAACATTTACCACCTTGATATTTGTCGCATTTATTGGTACATGTACTTTTCCCGCAGTTAAATACATAGTTCCCACCACTTATTTTTATTTTTTTGCCGTTAACTAATGCATCTGTTATTTTTTTTCTGCCGGAATTTAAAATACGCTGATATGTACCCCTTGATACTTTCATTTTTTCTGCTGATTTTATTTGGTCTAAATCTTCTAAGTCCGAAAGTCTTATAGCTTCCAATTCTACTATGCTAATGAAATTCACCGTTTTCGTTTCTATTGCTGGTTTAAATTCTAAATTTTCCGGTATATATTCTACTTTTCTAAATTTCTTTGGTCTGGCCATGTATTCACCTCTTTATTTTGTGCATATGCTCATTATAATAATATTCCAATTAAGTGTTTTTGTCAAATGCTATTTAATAATTTATCTTTATATAACAAAATATTTTTGATATTATAAAATAAAAGGAGGATATCATGTGTGGAAGATATTTATTATCCTATGATTTAAATAAAATTCTTGAAGAATTAGCTAAACAGTGGAACAGTATAAATACTGATGCCTTAATAAACTACACTCCAAGCTATAATATATCACCTTCTCAAACTGTATACGGACTAAATTTAGATAATCAAAATATTAAAATAAAAAGTTATAAATGGGGAGTTCCCTATTCAAACTTTAATATGGTAAATACAAAGTCTGAGAATATAATAGAAAAAAAGAGAAATATTATCTCAAATTTTAAACCGTGTTTAATATTAACTAATGGGTTCTACGAATGGCAAAAAGCAGGAAGTAAAAAAATACCCTTTCTATTTTCTTTTAATGATTTTTCTATATTTTATTTTTTAGGAATATCTATAAATTTAAACAATATAGATTACTGTAGTATTTTAACTACGAAACCTTCTAACTTAATGAAAGATGTTCATAATCGTATGCCTGTTATGAAAAAAGATATAACTAAAAAAGAATGGCTCTCTCAAAATCTAAAATCCTTTAATAATTTAGATTTATTTGAACCATTCTCTGATGATTTTTTTAATAAATTTCGAGTATCTACTTTCGTTAACAATACAATTAATAATTCTTCTAGGTGTATTGAACCTTATAAGGATAATCAGTTAAATTTTTTTAGTTAATTTTTTCAGTCTCACATTGCGAATTAAAAGCACAGCTACTGCATGTGCCTCCAGAAGAACATGTATTATCACCTTTTTTTATATCTTTTAACTTTTTATAAACTATATAGGCTGCAGGTGCTAAAATTAAGCCTCCTATAATAAAATCTATCATATATAATCTCCTTAAAAAATATTAAATGAT
Organism: uncultured Clostridia bacterium; assembly: GCA_964574015.1. Classification (GTDB taxonomy): domain Bacteria; phylum Bacillota; class Clostridia; order Tissierellales; family Dethiosulfatibacteraceae; genus UBA8670. Next base: position 12,605 of record CAZNLP010000021.1, read on the forward strand.
AACTGATATTGGTTATCATTTAATATAAGTATACTTTAATTTTTAATATGTGTCAAGAAATATTCTCTACTCCCCAGCTATGTCCAGATGTTTGATTTTTAATGATGGAGAACCTATATAGGAGTTAGATGGCAGACCAAATCTTAAATCTTCCCCTACTTCTTCAACATTTTGGAGCAGCTCAATGAAATTACCAGAAATAGTTATCTGATTAATTGGCTGTTCTTTTCTACCTTTTCTGATAAAAAATCCTTGAGCCGATAATGAAAAATCACCAGAAATTGGATTTAGCCCGGAGTGTAATCCCTGTACATCAGTTATTATGACTCCTTCATTAATGTTTTTCATTAACTCATCTAAGCTAGATTTCCCGGGTTTAATATACATATTTGTAGGCGATATACCTATTGAAGACTTGTATGAAGACCTATTTGCATTACCTGTGCTTTCCACATTATCTTTTAGAGCTGCTTTTATATTATACAAATATGTTTTTAAAATACCATCTCTAATCATTTCCTTATGTTTTGTTGGAACTCCTTCTCCATCAAACCCTGAAGAAGCATATCCATTTTCCATGAAAGGATTATCAATTAATGAAATTTTTTCAGATGCTATTTTCTTTGATAGTTTTCCCTTCAAAAGTGATAAATTCTTTTGAACTCTTTCGGCTGAAAAAACAGAAGAAAAAGCTTCTAAAATATCTGCGGCTGCATTATTTCTTAAAATAACAGGGTACTTACCAGATTTTATGCTTTTTGCTCCTAGCATCGATATAGCTTCTTCAACAGCTTCTTTTGCAATTTCTTTATAATTCATTTCACTGAAATCATTTGTAACTTTATATGCAAATCCACTCTGTATGTCTTCATCTTCTTTAGCTACAACACTAATGTATGTGTAACTAAGGTTTGACTTATCTTCAATATACAGCCCTTTTGAATTTGATATTATAGTTTCACTATACCCATCTCCGTATACACATTCTTGTATAGATTTAATTCTATCATCAAGCTGCAAAGCTGCTTTTTCAAGATTCTTAGAAAAATTTATTTTTTCTATCTCTTCAACTTTCTCCAAAGATTGGTTGAAATTATTTATATTTCTATATTTTTCTGCTCCCTCAAATATTTCTTCTCTATCCTTACTATCAATATTTTTTGCATTTTCTATTAAACTTTTAACAAGGAAATCTATTGAAGTCTCATCTACTTTTTCAGTATATGAGTACCCCATTTTTTTATTAAACTTCCCTCTTAACCCTAATCCTTCAGCTTCTGCTAATTTATAACCATCAACTTCACCTTCAAAAACTTTTATCGTTAAGTCTCTTCCTTGAGAGTAAAATATTTCTACATCATTAATTCCAGATTTCTTTGATTCATTAAATATTCTTTCTGTTAGTTTAGTAAAATTATTCATTTAATCTCTACCTCCAACTGTAATTTCAGATACTCTAATAGTCGGTTGTCCTACATTTGCCGGTACAGATCCACTTGAGGAACCACACATGCCTTGACCAAAAGATAAGTTATCTCCAATCATATCTATTTTATTTAAAATGTCTATACCTTTCCCTATTAATGTTGCACCTCTAACAGGTTTTTTTATTTCTCCATTTTCTACTAAATAACCTTCCATTACTGCAAAATTAAATTCACCAGTAGCAGGATTTACGGATCCTCCTCCCATATATTTAGCAAATAATCCCTTTTCTGTTTTTTTAATAATTTCATCAAATTTAGAACTTCCATTATCTATATATGTATTAGTCATTCTAGATGTTGGAGAGTACTTATAAGACTGCCTTCTTGAAGAGCCTGTTGCCTTCATATCCATTCTTCTACCATTTAGTTTATCTACCATATAACCTTTTAATATGCCTTTTTCTATTAAAATATTTTTTTGTGTTTTATTTCCTTCGTCGTCAATATTTGAAGAACCCCATTCATTTGTCATAGTACCATCATCTACTGCAGTTACCAGTTCTGAGGCAACTTTTTGATTTATTTTATCAGCAAATACTGAATTTCCTTTAGCAACAGAAGTAGCTTCCAAACCGTGCCCGCAAGCTTCGTGAAAGATTACCCCACCAAATCCATTATGAATAATTACGGGCATTTTTCCTGAAGGACTGTAGTCTGCATTTACCATGGTTTTTGCTATTCTTGCTGCCTCTCTTCCATGCCATTCTATATCCAAATCTTCTATTAACTCAAAACCTTTATGGGCTCCTGGAGCTGAACCACCAGATTGCATCTCTCCGTCTTTGTTTGCTACCGCACCAATTGCAATTCTTCCTCTTGTTCTTTCATCTTCAACATATAATCCTTCTGAATTTGCAACAGCAATCTTTTGATTGTAATCTTGATAGTTAACAGTAACTTGAGATATTAATTCATCAAATTCTTTAGCACTTATATATGCTCTTTTCATAGCCTCTATTTTTTTCTTAGCAGATATTTCCGATGGACTTATCTTTATAATGTGATTGTTTTCATATTTAATGTTGTTCAAAACTATATCTTTATTCAGATTCTCACCTATTACAGCCTTTGCAGCTTTCTTTGCTGTTTCTATTAATGTTTTTTCATCGCTTTTATTAGTATATGCATAGACGCTGTTATAACCTTTGAAAATTCTTATGCCAATACCGAAATCTCGGCCTGACATTATGTTTTCAGTATCTCCTGAAATCATATTAATTCCTATTCCTTTTTTATCTTCTATAAATACTTCTGCGAAATCTCCTCCTGTTGATAATGCTGCAGTTATAGTATTTTCAATTATATTTTTATTTATCATAGTTCCTCCTAGTCTTTTATATAATATTTTTGATTCAACTCTTCTAATTTTCTATTTAAATTTCTTAAATCTTCAATTGATCCATTTTCTCTATATCTATAAAATTCCTGTTGTATTTTTTTTAATCTTTCTTTGTCAATATTTCCACTAAAATACAAAAACTGAATCTTTTTTAAAATTTTTGCTACTAAAGATGACCTTATCATAAAAATTTCCTGTGCATCAACTATTTCATGTTTAATCTTTGACATTTCTTCATCTAATTTGTTTGCTGCTTCAGCAGCATTTTTCAGTCTTTTTCTTAAATCCTTAGGTATATTTTTATCAAATTTATAATTTATAGAATGCTCTATTGTCGCCCAAAAATTCATAGCTAGTGTTCTGATCTGTACTTCAGCTAAAATTTCTTTTTCTCCAAAAGCAGTATGCACAGTATAGCTAATAATTATATGATAACTTCTATATCCACTTTCTTTTTCATTTGTAATATAATCTCTTTCTTCTACAATTTTTAAATCTTTCCCATCTCTGTTTCTTATAATCTTTACAACCTTCGGTATATCTGCTACAAGTTGGCATATTACTCTAATTCCAGCAATGTCTTCTATTTCTTCTATTTCAACTTTTTTTAATCTTGCTTTTTCTATAATATTAGATATTTCTTTTACTCTACCTGTAACAAATTCTATAGGGGAATACTCATTCATATCCCTAAATTCTTTTCTAATACTTTTGAACTTTACTTTTAGTTCCTCTACAGCTTGTTCATATGGAATTAAAAATTCATCCCAGTTTTTTATCATAATTTCCCCTTTCTTATCGAGCTTTTTTATATCTATATTTGACTCTACCTTATCATTATATTAGATAAAATAGATTATTTAAAGAAGTAATTTCTTATGTTATAATGATTTAAATAAAGGAGGATTAAAAATGTATATAGTTAATTATAAATATAACAATATTGAGAAAATTGGCTTTCTGACAAACAATAAAAAAAATATATTATCTGCAGATACTATTTTTAATAAAGCCGGTCTAAAACCCCCATCAAATATGAATGAATTAATTTCTTTATCAAATGATGATATTATAAAAGAAATTAATGATACCATTGAAAATAATGATTTTGATACAATACCTTTAGATGATGTAGTTCTTCTGTCACCAATACCTTTTACTATAAGAAATATGTTTTGTGTTGGCAAAAATTATTTGGATCACATTAACGAATTAAATACAGCTAAAGAATTAAAAGGGAAAATTCCTAAACTTCCAATTTATTTTAGTAAAACTTCTTATCCTACAGTAGGTCCTGATTCAGATATTGAAATTGATTGGGAAGCGTCTAAGGAAATTGATTATGAGGTCGAGTTAGCCGTTGTAATAGGAGAAAAAGGCAAAAATATAAATAGGGAAGATGCTGAAAAATATATTTTTGGTTATACTATTAGTAATGATATATCAGCTAGAGATCTCCAGATGTCTCATATCCAGTGGCATAAAGGTAAGTCTTTGGATAATTTTAGCCCTTTGGGTCCTTACATAGTACATAAAAGTATACTTCCACTACCTTTAGATTTAAATATACAATGTAAGGTAAATGGTGAATTAAGGCAATCTTCAACAACAGGAAATATGATTTTTGACATCCCTCATTTAATTAGCAATTTATCTAAAGGAATGACTTTGTATCCAGGTGATATTATTCTTACAGGTACACCATCAGGAGTAGGTATGAGTTTTAGCCCTCCTAAAATGCTCAAGCCGGGAGATTTAGTTGAATGTGAAATTGAAAATGTAGGAATTCTAAGAAATAAAATAATTTAAATAGTACTATTTTTAATGTAAAAGCATCTCTAAACAAAATTTTGTGTAGAGATGCTAATTTTAGTTTCTTTTTATCTCGTAGGCTTTTACTCCTACAACGGTGGAGTATGAATTAGTATTGTCTAAAACAACTGCATTTGCTCCAACCTTTGTTCCTTTTCCTATTGTTATGTTTCCCAAAAGTATTGCTCCTGCACCTATTACTACATTATCTTCTACTGTAGGATGTCTTTTTCCTTTTTCTTTTCCAGTTCCTCCTAAAGTTACTCCATGGTACATGTGTACATCTTTTCCGATAATTGCAGTTTCACCTATAACTACACCACAGCCGTGATCTATAAAAAGACCTTCACCTATTGTAGCTCCAGGATGAATCTCTATACCAGTAAAAAATTTCCCAAAATTAGAAATTAATCTTGCTGCAAAGAATCTTTTCTTCTTATATAAAAAATGTGTTATTCTATGAGTTACTAGAGCTTTTATATGAGGATAAAGAATCAGCACTTCAATTGAGCTTCTAGCAGCTGGGTCAACCTCCAATACTCTTTTTATATCATATTTTAAACTTTTAAAGAAATTCATAATTCACCTCTCATTTATATAAATCAGTTGACAAGTATTTTTCTCCACCATCCGGTGAAATAGTTACAATCTTCTTTTTCCCCTTAAATCTTTTATCAAGTACTTTAGCTGAATATAAGTTTGCTCCAGTTGAAATACCAACTAAAATCCCTGTTTCTTTACTGAATTTATTAGCTTCATCCTTCGCTTTTTCATAGCTTACTTTTATTATTTCATCAGCATATTTATCATCATAGATTGAAGGTATAAATCCTGCTCCTATACCTTGAATTTTATGTGATCCTGATTCTTCTCCAGAAAGCACAGCTGAAGTATCCGGTTCTACCGGTACTGTATAAACATTAGGATTAACTTCTTTTAATCTTTTTGATATTCCTGTAAAAGTTCCTCCTGTCCCTACTCCTGCTGTAAATACATCAACATCTCCCAATTCCTTTAATATTTCTTCACTTGTATATTTGTAGTGGGCTTCCATATTTGATTTATTATCGAATTGACTCGGCACAAAGTATCTACTATCTTCTTCTGCCGTATTATTTACTTTTTCTATAGAGCCTTTCATACCTAAGGGACCTTCTGTAAGAATCAGTTCAGCTCCTGAAGCTTTTATGAGCTGTCTTCTTTCTTCACTCATTGAATCCGGCATAACTAAAACTACTTTATATCCTTTTAATCTTCCAATTAAAGCTAAAGATATTCCTGTGTTACCACTTGTAGGTTCTATAATAATACTTCCCTTTTTTAAAATACCTTTTTTTTCTGCATCTTCAATCATATTTAAAGCTGCTCTATCTTTTATGCTTCCTCCAAGATTATACTTTTCTAGTTTTATATATATATTATGATTTTCTACTTTTAACATAGGTGTATTTCCTATCATTTCAATTCCATTTTTTATAATCATTTTTTATACTCTCCTTTCAAAAATACAAAAAACTCCATCTCTAACAAGAGACGGAGTCTATCCGCGGTTCCACTCTAATTGGTTTTAAACCCTCTTCAAGTACTTACATACCTACATCATATAACGGTGACTACCGGCACAGCATACTTTATTCAACCTGCATCTCATGAGGGCACTTCCTTTATAATTTCTATAAGTATTATTTCAGCTAATTAATACTCTCTCTTTATATTCCTTATAAAGTACTTTCCTCATTCCTCGATATTAAACGTCATTATACATCAAATTTTAATTTAAGTCAATATTTTTAATAAGCTTTTTTCTCGATGACTTTTTCTAATATCTGTACAGCATTTGTTGCTGCACCTTTTCTTATCTGATCTCCACAGCACCATAAAGTTAATGATTTATTATTTTCTGAACTGATATCCTTTCTTACCCTTCCTACAAATATTAAATCTTGATCTGATGTATCTAAAGGCATAGGATACTTGCTGTTCCCTGGATCATCAACTAATTTTACTCCTGGTGATTCTGATAAAATTTCTCTTGCTTTTTCTACCGTTAAATCTTTTTTAGTTTCTATAGTAATTGATTCAGAGTGACTTCTATAAACTGGCACTCTTACACATGTGCAATTAACTTTTAAATCAGGTTTATGGAATATCTTTCTTCCTTCATTTTGTAGCTTCATCTCTTCTTCTGAATATCCTTCTTCATTAAATGGTCCTATCTGAGGTATTAGATTATATGCTATTTGATATTGAAAAGCTTCACTTTTAATTTCTTCATTGTTTTCAAGTTTTCTTACCTGGCTTTGAAGTTCTTCCAGTCCTTTTGCACCTGCTCCTGATACTGCCTGATAAGTAGATACTATCATTCTTTGTATTTCAGCATACTCGTTCAGCTTATTTAATGCTGTTACAGCTATTATTGTTGAACAGTTTGGATTAGAAATAATTCCGTTATGGTTATCAATATCTTCTGAATTTACTTCAGGAACTA
>CAZNLP010000022.1:0-19296 GCA_964574015.1 uncultured Clostridia bacterium
CCTTTAACCTTAGGGTCTATTACTAAGTTTCTTGTTGGGTGATACATTGGATATATTGGAAGATCTTCAGCTATTATAGCTTCTGCTTCAGCCATTGCTTCATATCTTTCGTCTCCAGATCCTGTAAGTGCAGTTTGAATCGCTGCATCATAATCAGGATTACTGTAGTATGCATCGTTGTTTCCACCTTCAGTTACCCACATGTCCATGAATGTAAGAGGATCATTGTAGTCTCCACCCCATCCAGCATATGTGATTTGGTAAGTACCAGTGTTGTATCTGTCAAGTCTCATTGCAAATGACATTTGTTCTATAAATAATTCAACACCTAAAGTATCTTTCCACTGACTTTGGAAGAACTGAGCTATCTTAGACCAAGTGTCTCCTTCACCAGCTACTATTGTAACTGTTTCTTCGAATTCTTCTTTAGTTACACCTAATTCGTCTAAAGCTTCTTCAAATAACATTACTGCTTCTTCTGGATCGTATCCTGGTAGTTCACTTGTTCTTGTTTCACCAAATGTTTCTCCACCAGCTCCTGTCATTGTTGGAGGAGTGTGACCTTCTGCTACTACTCCAAGTCCGTTCTGTACTACATCAACATAAGTTTGTGCATCTGTAGCAAGAGCAAAAGCTTCTCTCATCTTGTGATTAGAGAACCATTCGTCTTCCATGTTAAACTGTAGATACCATGTAACTGCTTGTGATTGTGATACATAGTTTGGATCATCGATGTATCTGTCTAAGAATTCAGCAGGTACTGTAGCTATATCTAATTCGCCGTTGTCGTACATCTGCATTCTTGTGTTATTTTCTGTTATCATAACACCTTCTACTCTTTCAAGTTGTACAGTATCAGCATCCCAGTAGTCAGGGTTTTTAGCTAAGTTCAATGAATCTTCATGATTCCATTCGTCAATAACGAAAGGACCACTGTAAACCATTTGGTCAGCTTCTAATGCATAATCTTCGCCCCATTCTTCGACTGCTGCTTTTTGTGCAGGTACGTAAGTTATGAAAGACATTAAACTTAAGAAGAAAGGAGTTTCTCTTTCTAATGTTACCTTAAGAGTTTTATCATCTACAACTTCGATTCCTACTTCACTTGGATCAGTTATTTCTCCAGCATTATATGCTTCAGCATTTTTTATATGGTATAACTGATATGCATACTGTGCAGCTGTATCAGGGTTAAGAACTCTTAACCAAGCATAAGCAAAATCTTCTGCTGTTACAGGAGTTCCATCAGACCAGTTAGCATCTCTTAAATGGAAAGTATATTCAAGTCCATCATCGCTAATATCCCAATCTTCTGCAAGTCCTTCTCCAACTGTACCGTCCGGATTAAGTCTTACTAAACCTTCCAAAACTGCATTTATAATCCAAAATGAAACCTGGTCGGTAGTAGTTTGAGGATCTAAATCTGGTGGTTCTGAATTCCAGTTAAATGTTAATACCTGTTCAGCTGGTTCTTCCGCTGGTTCTTCTTCTGGTTCTTCTGCTGGTTCTTCTTCTCCTGGTTCTTCTGCTGGTTCTTCTGGTTCGTCAGCAGGTTGAGAACAACCAGTTAATGCCAATGTGAATACTAATGACATTGCTAATAATAAAGCTAATATTCTTCTTTTCATACTAAGTATTCCCCCTTGTATAAATTTTAGGACATATGTCCTTTATTTTTACCGACATATTAGATTTGTCGGTTGTTGCATATATTAAATTATATTATTTTATTACTTTTTTGTCAATTTACATATTTTTAACATTTATTCATTTTTACCTATTTTTACCATATGACATGCAACTTCATGGCCTGGTATAACCTCTCTAAGCTCAGGTTTTACTCTTCTACATATATCTTCAACTAAAGGACATCTACCTTGGAACTTACATCCTACAGGTACATCAATCGGACTTGGTACATCTCCTTCAAGTATTATTCTCTGCTTAGCTCTTGATACATCTGGATCAGGTATTGGTACTGCAGACATCAATGCTTTTGTATAAGGATGAAGAGGATTATCATAAAGTTCATTACTTTCTGTTATTTCCATAATCGCACCTAAATACATTACCGCTACTCTATCAGATATATGTTTAACCATACTTAAGTCGTGGGCTATAAATAGATATGTTAAGTCTAGCTCATCCTGTAAATCTTTAAGAAGGTTTACAACCTGAGCCTGTATTGAAACATCCAATGCTGATATAGGTTCATCAGCTACAATAAAATCTGGTTCTATTGCTAATGCTCTAGCTACACCAATTCTCTGTCTTTGTCCACCACTAAATTCATGTGGAAATCTATTGGCATGCTCTCTACTTAGTCCTACAAGTTCTAAAATTTCATATATTCTTTTTTGTCTTTCCATTCCTTTATAAAGATTGTGTATATCTATTCCTTCACCAACAATATCAGTTACAGTCATACGAGGATTTAAGGATGCATATGGATCTTGAAATATCATTTGAGCATTTCTTGTAAATTCTTTTAGTTCCTTCTTATTTAGTTTATTAACATTAACATCCTTGAATATTACATCTCCACCAGTAGGTTCATAAAGTCTTATAATTGTTCTTCCTGCAGTTGATTTTCCACATCCAGACTCCCCAACTAATCCTAGAGTTTCTCCCTTCTTTATGTCAAAAGATATATCATCTACAGCTTTGAGAGTTTTACCTCCTCTAACATTGAAATATTTTTTCAAATTTCTAACACTAATTAAATTATCACTCATTTAATTTTTCCCTCCTTTTGACTATAGGGTTTTCTACTTTAGGAGCCAAATCATGATACAACCAGCACCTCGCAAAATGCTCTCCCTCTTCACTACCTTCTACGAGTATTTCTTCAGGCATTTCTTCTTTACATATTTTCATAGCATTTTCACACCTTGCAGCAAAAGGACAGCCTTTTGGAGGTGATATTAGATCAGGAGGAGTACCTTCTATTGGTACAAGTCTTAGATCTTTAGAAACATCAAGTCTTGGAACTGATAACAACAGTCCCCAAGTATATGGATGTTTTGGATTATAAAAAATATCCCTATATGAACCATATTCAATAATTACTCCTGCATACATTACTGCAATCTTTTTTGCAACGTCTGCTACAACTCCTAAATCGTGAGTTATTAATATTATTGCAGTGTCCAGTTTTTTTTGTAAATCAGCCATTAACTCCATTATCTGAGCCTGAATTGTAACATCCAGGGCAGTTGTAGGTTCATCTGCTATTAATAGTTTTGGATTGCACGATAAGGCTATTGCTATCATTGCTCTCTGTCTCATACCTCCTGAGTACTCATGAGCATACTGTTCAGCCCTTCTGTCAGGATTAGGTAACCCAACCAACTTAAGCATCTCAATTGCCTTTTCTTTTGCTTCTCTTTTAGTCATGTTTTGATGTTTTATTAAAGCTTCCATAATTTGCTTTCCTACCTTCATAGTAGGATTAAGCGAAGTCATTGGGTCCTGAAAAATCATACTGATTTCTTTTCCTCTAACTTTTTCCATTTGATTATCTGAATATTTTAATAAATCTCTTCCGTCTAACCAAATTTCTCCAGATTTTATTTTTCCTGGTGGCATTGGTATAAGCTGCATTATAGACTGGGCCGTTACGGATTTACCACAACCGGACTCTCCCACTATAGCTAAGGTTTCACCTTTATCCAATGTAAAGTTTAATCCTCTTACAGCCTTTACTTCTCCTCCGTAGGTATCAAAAGAAACCTGTAAATTTTTCACATTTAACAAGACATCTTCTGAGTTTGTTATATTTTTTACTTCTTCTATATTTTTACTGTTGTTTTCACTCATATTAATCCCCCTTACGCTCTTAGTCTTGGATCAAGAGCATCTCTTAATCCATCACCTAGTAAATTAAATGCAAGCATGAATATACTTATCATTGCAGCTGGAAATAGAAGCATGTGAGGGTATAATAATATCATCTTTGTTCCAGACTGTGCCAGTGAACCCCAACTTGCTGCCGGTGCCGGAATTCCTAATCCTAAATAACTTAAAAATGCTTCTGTAAATACTGCAGTAGGTACCTGGAATGTTAAGTTTATTATAATAGGTCCCATAGTATTTGGAATTAGATGTTTAAGTAAAATTCTTGATGTATCAGCACCTAAAGTTTTAGCCGCAAGAACAAATTCCATCTGCTTTAGTTGAAGTACCTGACCTCTAACTACACGGGCCATTCCTCCCCAACCGGTGATTGCTATTGCAATAATTATCGGTTTTATACCCGGTTTCATTACAACTAATAAAAGTATTACCCATAATAATCTAGGTATAGAGTAAATAATTTCTATGATTCTCATCATAACTATATCAATTTTACCACCAAAGTATCCTGATATACCACCGTAGATAACACCAATAGTTACGTTAATGAATGTTGCAACAAAAGCCACAAAAAGTGAGGTTCTTGCTCCCTGCCATACTCTCGCAAATAAATCTCTTCCCAGTTCATCAGTTCCAAACCAGTTTTCAGAATTTGGGGGTTGGCTTATTCTGTCGTACATCTGCTCGTCGTAAGAATACTCTGTCATCATAGGCGCAAAAATAGCCATTCCTAACATAATAATTATTATTATTAAAGCTACTAGTGCTACCCTATTAGCTTTTAATCTCATCCATGCATCTTGCCAGTAGGTTAAACTTTTTCTTACTATTTCTTCTGAAGACTTTAAATCCTTACCTACTACTTCAAAATTTTCTTTTTTTAAATTCATATCTGCCATTATCTCTTCCCCCTAATCCAATCTAATTCTTGGATCTACAATTCCATACAATACGTCTATAATAAACATCATGGCTATTAGCAATACTGCATAAAATATAGTAGTTCCCATTATCATAGTGTAATCATTTTGTTTAATACTTTGGACAAAGTATTTACCCATACCCGGAATACCGAATATGTTCTCTATAACAAGTGATCCTACTACTATACCTGCAACAGCAACACCTAATATAGTTACAATAGGTAGTATCGCATTTCTAATTGTATGCTTCCAAAGTATTTGCGTTCCTGATAATCCCTTAGCCTTAGCTGTTTTTATGTAATCTTGATTAATAACATCGAGCATACTTGTTCTCATCATACGAGCTATATAGGCTATATATGCAAATCCTAAGGCTGTAACGGGTAGAACTGCCTGCTGCCAGGTACCCCATCTTGAAACAGGAAACCATCCAAGCTTAGACGCAAATGTGTATTGGAGGGTCGTCGCAATAACAAAGTTTGGAACAGATACTCCAATAACTGCTAACACAATAACGAAATAATCGAAAAATTTATTTCTATTTAGTGCTGCTACAATTCCAAAAAATATTCCTAATCCAGCTCCCACAGTAATTGACATAAGTCCTAATTTTCCAGAAACTGCAAAGGAATCAGCTAATATTGTATTAACAGAACGACCTCTATAATACATAGAGTCTCCTAAATCTCCTCTTAATACATTTCCTACATACTTAAAATATTGTACAATAAGTGGTTGATCTAAACCGTACTTAGCTTTCATATTTTCAAGTATTTCCTCCGGAATCCTTCTGCTTTGTTGAAAAGGATCTCCCGGGATTGCATGCATTAAAAAGAATGTAATAGTTATAATAATTAGTAAAGTAAAAATAGCTATACCGAATCTTTTAGTTGTGTATTTTAACATCAATGCACCTCCATTAGTATTTAGTTAATTTAAAAATAATATATATTTTATTATTAAGTATAATCATTCTCATTCTAATTTATTCCTATTTACTAAAAATTGCAATTAAGAAAGTCTTAACAATTATTAATGAAATGTAATATTCATTCATTTAATTTTACTTGTAGTGTTTTTTTAATTCATCTTCATCAATAACTTTTACTCCAAGGGATTTAGCTTTATCAAGCTTGGAACCTGGGTTTTCTCCCACTAAAAGATAATCAGTTTGACTGCTTACAGAACCAGTAACCTGTCCTTGAGATTTTTCTATGAAAGTTTTAATATCTTTTCTTTTTATATCGAAAGTTCCTGTTATTACTATTTTTTTATCGGTGAAAATATTTTCTTTTTTATTTTCTTCTCTTTCATAATATGGATTTATCCCTTTATTAAGAAGCATTTCTACATTTTTTTTAATATTTTTATCATTAAAAAAATCTTCAATTTCTTTGGCTACAACTTCTCCTATATCTTTAATCTCTTCCAACTCTTCTTTTTTAGCTTTTTCCAATTTATCCAGTGATTTATATTTTCTTGCTAAATCTTTAGCAGTTTTAATTCCAACATTTGGTATACCTAACGCATAAATAAAAGATTCTAACTTACAATCTTTGCTTTTTTCTATTGCATCAATCAAATTTTGAGATTTCTTTTCTTTAAATCCTTCTAATTCTAATAACTCATCTTTTTTAATATCATATAACTGAGAAATGTTTTTGATATCAAGCACTTCAAACAATTGATATGCCGTTTTTTCACTAAAACCTTCTATGTTCATAGCATCCCTGCTTGCAAAATGAACGATGGAAGAAACCAACTGAGGTTTACAGGATAGCTTATTCGGACAAAAATAATGTACTCCCTCTTTTATAAGTTCTGTACCACAGGCAGGACATTTATCAGGTATTTTTATTTCTTCAGTATTTCTATTTTCTTCAACAACTCCAAGTATTTCAGGTATTACATCATTTGACCTTCTTAGCCAAACCTTACTGTTAATCTTTACATTTTTTCTTTTTATATCATCCAAGTTATTTAGAGTTGCTCTTTGTACAGTAGCTCCCCCTATTTCAACAGGCTCCAGTACTGCACTTGGAGTAACTTTTCCGGTTCTTCCTACATTCCATTTTACATCTTTTAAAATTGTAGTAACTTCTTCTGCTTCAAATTTAAATGCAATAGCCCACCTAGGAAATTTTTGAGTATTTCCTAAAACTTCTCTAGTTTTCATATCATTTATCTTTATTACCATACCATCTGTCAGTATATCAAGCTTTTTTCTTTTTTCATCGATTTTTTTGATTTCTTTAATTAACTCATCCATATCTCTGAATTCCTTAAGATATTCAAATACAGGTATTTTATTATCTTTTATAAAGTCTATCATTTCAATATGAGATGAAAAGTTTTTATCTTCTATGTATCCAATATTATAAAAAAAAGCTGTAAGGTTTCTTTTTTCAGTTACTTTAGGGTCTAGGTTTCTTAAGGCTCCTGCCGCTGCATTTCTTGCATTTTTTAGAGGTTCATCAGCTTCTTTATTGTATTTCTCTAATGCAGATAGAGGCATCAAGCCTTCCCCTTGCACTTCAAATGTTCCTTTATAGCTTATTTTTATTGGTATATTTTTTATAGTTTTTATCTGAGGTAAAATTGCTTCTCCTACTTCTCCATTCCCTCTTGTAGCTGCCTGGACTAAATATCCCCCTTCATATGTAAGGTTTATAGTTAACCCGTCAAATTTATATTCTAAAATATACTTGATTTCAGTAAGATTTTCTTCGTTTTTATTATTGTATTCTTTCCATATTTTTTTTATTTTCTCTTCCCAATTTTTTAATCCTTCATAGTCTTGAGCTTTATCTAGAGACCATAGCTGACTTTTATGCTCATGTTTTTTAAATTTATCAAGGGGTTCATCTCCAACTCTTTGTGTAGGTGATTCCTTTAATTTATAACCTGTTTCTTCCTCAAGGTCTTTTAACTCGTCGTATAGTTCATCGTACTCCTTGTCTGAAACCTTAGGTTTATCTAAAGTATAATAATAATAAGAATAATCATTTAATTTTTCGACTAATTCTTCTATTCTCTTTTTCTTATCCAATTTCTATACTCCTGTTATATTTTTTTGATTGGTGCATAAGGCATTACCATTACCTTAGTTCCTTTATTATCAAAGGCAACTGTAATCTCAGATCCTTTAACCTGGACAACGGTTCCTTTACCCCATGTTTTATGAGTGATTTTGTCTCCAGCTTTAAAGTCTTCTTTTTTTGATTCTTTAGAGTTTTCTTTTTGGCTATTTAATCCCGTATATCCTTTAAAAAATTCTTTTTCTTTATAAAAACCTCTGTTAGCTGTTTTTTCTGTTAGTTTATTTTGTTTTATATTTTTCTTAATTTCTCTTTGGTCAAATAAACTTTCAGGAATCTCATCAATAAATCTGGATACACTCCTGCTCATGTTTTTACCGAATACCCTTCTCGAAGTAGCGTATGATAGGTATATTCTTTTCTTAGCTCTTGTTAAAGCTACATAAAACAATCTTCTTTCTTCTTCTATTTCTTCTTCTTCATCTCTTAATATAGGAAATAAGCTTTCTTCTAATCCAGCAATAAATACAAGTTCGAATTCTAAACCCTTTGCAGCATGTGCTGTCATTATGGTTATTGCTTCTTCTTTTTCTGCTGTTTTATCTATGTCGGTAAGAAGTGATATATATGCTAAGAAATCTTCTAAACTATTCTCTTCATTGTGTTCTTCAAAGTCTGCTACAGCTGAAACAAATTCCTCAATATTCTCTATTCTTCCTTTTCCTTCTACTGAATCCTTGTCTTTTTCAAGTAATTCTTTATATCCAGATTTTTCATAAACTTCGAGAACCAGTTCTTCCAGTGAAATTTCCTGAGCTTTTGCTATTTTTTTATATTTTCTTATAAATGATGTAAATTCATCAAAGGACTCTTTAGCCTTTTGAGAAACTCCTAAGTCTTTACTTGTTTCAGCCTGTTCGAATAAAGATTTTCCATTTTCTTCGGATTTTTTTTCCAAAGTTTCTAATGTTTTTTTACCTATTCCTCTTCTTGGAAGATTTATCACTCTTTTAAAACTGTAATTTTCATCAGGATTTTGTATTAATTTAACATATGCTAATATATCTTTAATTTCTTTTCTATTGTAAAATTCCTGGCCTCCGACTATTTTGTAAGGCATCCCTTTTAATTTAAGCTTATCTTCTATCGACCTTGTCTGTGCTCTTGTTCTTACTAATATAGCTATATCTTCATAAGGAGTATCTCTTACAGTTCTTTCGTTGTATATTCTTTCTACAATATAATCGGCTTCCTGGGTTTCGTCCATTCCTTCATATAACTGTATCAAGCTTCCATCATCATCTTCGGTCCATAAGTTCTTTCCTATTCTATTTTCATTATTTTCTATTACATAATTAGCAGCATCAAGTATATTTTTGGTTGACCTGTAATTTCTTTCTAACTTGATTACTTCTGCATTTGGAAAGTCTTTTTCAAAGTCCAATATATTTTTTATATCTGCTCCGCGCCAACCGTATATTGATTGATCTTCGTCTCCTACAACAAATACATTGCTTTTTCCTTCTTCTTTAGTCCCGAGATTTTTAATTAACAAATACTGTACTCTGTTCGTATCCTGGTATTCATCTACTAGTATGTGGTTAAATTTATTTTTATAATAATCTGCAACGTCTTCATGATTTTCTATTAGTTCTAAGGCTTTTAAAAGTAAGTCATCAAAATCTAAGCTGTTGCTTTTTTTTAGTTTTTTATTATAAAGTTTATAAATTTCCCCAATCATTCTCTCTCTATATAAACTGTGGTTGTCTTTTATATATTCTTCAGGAGAAATTCTATTATTTTTGAGCATACTAATTATGCTTCTTATTGAATTAGGATTAAAATTAGTTTTATTTAATCCTAACTCCAGAATGCTTTCTTTTACTACTACCTTTTGGTCATCTGTATCAAAAATAAGAAAATTTCTCTCATATCCTAATTTTTCAATAAATCTTCTCAAAATTCTAACGCAAATAGAGTGAAAGGTTCCTATCCACATGTAGCTAGTATCAAAATCTACCAACTCGTCTATTCTTTCTTTCATCTCGCTGGCTGCTTTATTAGTAAAGGTTATTGCTAAAATGTTGTTTGGGTTAACCTTTCTCTCCTCAATAAGATAAGCAATACGTCTAGTTAAAACTCTAGTTTTCCCTGAACCTGCTCCAGCAATAACTAAAGCCGGACCTTCGTCGTGAAGAACCGCTTTTTTTTGCATGTCGTTTAATCCCTCTAAATAATTCATAATGATGTCCTCCTAAATAAAATATACTTCTATTATATATCAAATTTCAATTATGTAAAATTGCAATTTAAAAAAAGCCCAAAATAAATGGGCTTTTTAGTAAATTTCATAATTTAATTTTCTTCTTTTTTTTCAGCTGCTTTTATAATCTTATCTTCAAGTTCTTTTGGTACCTGGTCATATCTTACAAATTCCATTTCAAAATATCCTCTTGCTTGAGTCATAGATTTTAAATCGATAGCATAGTTGAACATTTCAGCTTCAGGAGCTTCTGCCTTAATTTTTTGAGTTCCGTCAGGTCTTGGCTCCATTCCTAAAATTCTTCCTCTTCTTTTATTCATGTCTCCCATAATGTCACCTAAGTTTTCTTCAGGAACAACTATAGTTACTCTGTTTATAGGTTCTAAAAGAATTGGATCGGCTTCTTTTATTCCTTTTCTAAATGCTAAAGAGGCTGCCACTTTAAAAGCCATCTCACTAGAATCTACAGAATGATAAGAACCATCATATAAAGTAGCTTTAATATTTACAACTGGATATCCAGCTAATGGTCCCTTATTAAGACTTTCTCTAATTCCTTTTTCTACTGCTGGTATATACTGTTTAGGTACAGAACCACCGAAAATCTCCTCTTCAAAAATAAAATCTTCATCGCAAGGTTCGAATTTAATGTATACATCTCCGTACTGTCCGGCTCCTCCGGATTGTTTTTTATGTTTACCCTGTACATCTGATTTCCCTTTTATTGTTTCTCTAAAAGCTACTTTCGGATCGTAAAGATCTACTTCAACATTAAAGCTTCTTTTCATTTTATTTGTTACTACTGTAAGCTGCATTGTTCCCTGTCCACCTATAAGAAGCTGTTTTGTCTCTTTATTTCTTGTATATATGAAGGTTGGATCTTCATCTGCAAGCTTATGAAGAGCTGTTCCTATTTTTTCTTCATCTTCTTTTGATTTTGGTACTACGGATCTAAATAAGCACGGCTTTGGATATTCTATTTCAGGAAGTTTTATTACCGTATCTTCTTCGCATATAGTATCTCCGGTATTTGCATATTCTAATTTTGCTGTAGCTCCAATATCTCCAGCACAAATTTCATCTGCTTCTATCTGTTCTTTTCCTCTGATATTGAATACAGAACCCATTCTTTCTTTTTTGTCGCTATTAGGTATATATATATTCATATCTTTTTTTATACATCCTGACACAACCTTGAATATGGAAATTTTACCAACATATGGGTCTATAACTGTCTTGAATACAAAAGCAGCTAAAGGTCCATCTTCATCAATAGGAATTTCCGCTGGTTCACCATCTTTTTCTCCTTCTACAGCTCCTTTATCTAAAGCTGTTGGAAGATATTCTTCAGCTACATGCATTAGCTCTCTAACACCTATAGTTTTAACTGCTGAACCAACCACAACTGGTACAAGTTCCCCTGCATTTACTGCCGCTTTTAGTCCTTCTCTTATTTCTTCATCAGTAAAAGACTCTCCTGCAAAATACTTCTCCAGCATTTCTTCGTTTGTTTCTGCAACTGCTTCCATAAGAGTTTCTCTTAATTCTTCAGCTTGTTCTAAGGCTTCAGGAGTTGCTTCTCCCTCTACACATTTTTTTCCATCGAATACATATCCCTTTTTAGATACTATATCTACAAACCCTCTAAAATCTTTTTCTTCTCCTATAGGTACAGCAAAAGGCACAACTTTGTTTCCTAAAGTACTTCTTAAATCCTCAAGAACCTGATTAAATTTTACATTTTCTTTATCCATTTTGTTCAAAAATATTACTCTTGGAACATTTCTTTGTTCTGCAAATCTCCATGCTTTTTCAGTTCCAACCTCAACTCCAGAACTTGCATCTACTACTATTACAGCTCCACTTGAAACTGACATAGAAGCAAAAACTTCACCAATGAAATCAAAATATCCAGGAGTGTCTATAAAGTTGAGTTTTGTCTCTTCAAATTCAACTGGAATTACTGATGAACCTATAGAGAATTGTCTTTCTTTTTCTTCTTTGTCAAAGTCAGATACTGTATTACCGTCTTCTACCTTACCCATTCTCTTAACTACTTCTTTATTATAAAGGATGGCTTCTGTTAGTGTAGTCTTCCCACTTCCACCATGTCCTAATAATACTAAGTTTCTGATCTTATCTTTGCTGTATTTTTTCATCAATTTCCTCCTTATACTATTATATCGTTATATTGCTATTTTTATATTTTATATTAAATCCTAGAATACTGCAAGGATTTAAGAAAAGGTTTGCAGCCTTTTTTTTATTGATTTTTTAAATTAAATTAATTATCCATTTTCAATAGTTCGCTTTTGTTAATTTCTTCTATTTTAACCTTGTTTATGTCGTCAAATTTTTTCTCGATTTTATTTGATGTAATGTAAATTTTATCTACATCTTCACTTACTCTTTTTATATCTGTAGATAAAGAATCCCATCTTTCCTTGTATCTTCTAAATTCTACACTCAATTTTTTTAATTCTTTGTGAATTATACTTGTGTATTTTTCTCTCTCAATATTTTTAAGTACAATTTGAACGGTGGATAGTATAGACATAATCGTCGTTGGAGATGCTATCCATACTTTTCTTTTCCTCGAATACTCTATTATATCACTGTGATAAGCATTCAATTCAGCAAATATTGCCTCAGCAGGAACAAACATAATAGCCTGTTTTGATGTCTCCCCGTCTATAATATATTTATCAGCTATGTCATTTATATGTTTTCTAACATTTCTTTTAAATTCTTTTTCAAAGGCTTTTCTTTCAAGTTCAGGAAATTTTTTATCTACCATTTTTTGATAATTCTCTAAAGGAAATTTAGAATCTATACATATATCTCCCACAGGTTGCGGTAGTTTTATATAAGCATCGGCTATGGTTCCGTTCGATAATTGCTTTTGAATTTCATATACTTTATCGTTTTTTTCTCCGAATATGGATGTTAAAATTTGATTTAAATGTACTTCCCCGAAAGTTCCTCGACTTTTTTTATCAGTTAATACATCCTGTAATGATACTATATTAGTAGATAAACTTTCTATCTTTTTCTGAGCTTCATCTATTTTAGATAATCTTTCCAAAATATTAGAAAAAGTTTCATTTGTTTTATCAAATCCTTCTTTTAGCCTTTCTTCTACTTTGTTGTTGATATTATTCAACCTTTTTTCAATTTTTTCATTTAAATCTTGGAAATTATTTCCAAGTTTTTCAGTTAGATAGTTGTTGCTTTGATTTATATCCTTAGATAATTTATCTTGAAAATCCGAGAAGGATAAAGTTACATCATTTTTCATATCTCTCAACTCTTTTATCTGCTCTCTTTCGGACTGGGATATTTTAATTAAAATATCCTCCATTATAGATCTATTATTTTCACTTATTAAGTATCTCAATTCTTTTATTATTTTATCTGTATTATCTTTTTTCCCCAGTATGAATATTTTCATTAAAAGAATTATGTTTAAAACTACTAATGCTGCAAGTACATATAATAAAATATCTTCTGTCACCATGTTATTCTCCTTCTAATATTACTTCATAATTCCATATATATCTTCAGTTTTTTCTTCAATAAATTTTTTAGCATCTATTAATCCTTGATTATATAATTCCGGCCCTATTTCCTCAATTATAAAATCAGCAAACAATTCAGCCGCCAATATTCCTATCTCTTCTCCTCTCTCTTTATAGAAATATTCTTTAATGTCTTCAATTATTTTTTTCTTTCTCGACTCTGATAATTTTATACTATTTTTCATTACTACCCTCCAATATTTTTTCAACAATATTTTTAGGTATAGATATTTGTTCAACTACTACTTCTCCTGTGTACTTTGATGCTTTTTTGTTGTTAAATCCTTTTTTTACACCTATAAAAGTTACTGTTTTATAAGCTTTTATACATACGTTGTATATTTCTCCAGTATTAGAATTAAATCCTGAAGGAGTGTCCACAGACAAGATTTTTTTAGATTTATTATTCATTAACTCTATTATCTCTTTA
The DNA here is from genome assembly GCA_964574015.1 of uncultured Clostridia bacterium. Lineage (GTDB taxonomy): Bacteria > Bacillota > Clostridia > Tissierellales > Dethiosulfatibacteraceae > UBA8670. The sequence continues at coordinate 14,088 of CAZNLP010000022.1, forward strand.
TAGATACCTTCAATACTTCTACTTAATCCAATACCGAAAATACTATCAACAACTAAATCAGAATTAATAATAGAATCTTCAAGAACAGCTAAATCTCCCTTTTCATTTAAAAATTCAACTTTATGATTCAAATTATTTAGTATTTGATAATTTTCATATACTGAATTTTTTAATTTGTTTTCTTCTCCTATCAAAAAAACATCCACTTTTTTCCCTTCAGATAAAAGTTGGCGTGCTAATACAAGGCCATCGCCTCCATTGTTTCCGCTACCGCAAATTATACATATTTTATTGTCCATTTTATCAACGTTATTTTTTAATCCTATTCCTGCATTTTCCATAAGTACCATTTCAGGCATTTGCAAATTTTCAATAGCATATTTATCAATTTTCTTAACATCTTCCGATTTTAGTAACATTTCATCACCTCTTATTATAAGATATCAGTTATTTATACTAAAAACAAGAAAAAAGAACACTTGTTCTGAAAGTGTCCTTGATTTCATATTTACTATTTAACAATTTCATCCTTTTCATTGTTTAAATATTTTATATATCTTGCTAAGGCATACATAAAATCAGATAACCTATTGACAAACTTGTAGTCGTAGGGAGTATCTATGTTTTCTATTAATTTCGCAAACACTCGCTCACAAGTCCTGGTTAATGCTCTAACAACGTGGGTATAAGTCACAGATTTACTACCACTATAATATATAAAATTTTCTAGTTTTCCACTTTTCTCTTGATAAAAATCTATTTTTGTTTCTAAGAATTCAATATTTTCCGCTGTTATGTTTTTCTGTTTGAATTTTGAAGATATATCTGTTCCTATCTTATACAATTTAAATTGTACTTTTTTAAGGTCCTCATCTATAGATTTTTTTTCAGGTACGTTTAAATCTTCTTTTATAATGCTTCTTAAATATCCAATGTTGGCATTTACCTCATCAATTTTACCCTGAACTTCCAATAATATATCCGTTTTTGATACTTTTTCTCCTTCTACTGTAGAGGTGAATCCTTTATCGCCTTTTTTTGTATATATTTCCATTAAAAAACCTCCTCGCTTTCTTAATATTATACCCATGCTCAGAGGTTTTTAATCATTATGATTTAATTTTCTATTTTCTCAATTTTTATAATAACACCAACATCATCCTCATTTAAATAGTATTCAAACTTAACCTGATCTTCTGGTGAAATATGTTCTTCTATATCATCTCTTATTTCTGCATCTAGCTTAAACGCTTTAGCGCTAATCTCCTCAGGCACTCCTGAGATTTTGATTTCAATATGATTATTATCTATTCGACCTACATAAGTTCCAGAATCTATCATTATATCTTCTTCTGAAAATTCTTCTGTTTCTGATGATACAGGTTCATCTCCATTTGAAATGTCCTCATCATCGTCAGATTCAGATTCCTGAGGCTCTTCAACTTCCCCAACCGGTTCTTCTGTCTCTATGCTTTCTTCTGGTTCATCTTCAACTTCTCCCTCATTTTGAGAGCATGAAGTGAATAAAGCAAGAGATACTAATAAAACAAAAACCAAAATAATTTTAAACTTAAATTTCATTATAACTCCTCCTTTTCTCTATATTAAATTAGACGAGTTTTTAATGTAATTGTTCCATTTTATAGAAATCTTTTATTTATTAGGAAACTAATTAGTGATGTCAATCCACCAAGAGAAGTTCCCCACATTAAATCTATTAAAGTAATTTTCAAAGGCCAATTTTTTAAAGTTGCAAGATTGGTCAAATCATAAGTTGCATAGGTTATAAAGCCAAAAAGCATTCCTACAAGCAGGGCATACCTCCAATTATCATTGATTATTGCCGGATTCACTACAAAGAAAACTATACCAACAATAAATATTAAATAAAATATTACTGCAGCCACCCAGTTTACATTATCTTTCATAATAAATCCCAACTGTTGACTGTATAAATTTTTAGCAATTACTCCCAACCAAGTTAAATCTATTGCAAAAAAAACGGCCAAAGTTATAAAGTACATTTTTATATAATCCATCATATTAAGTCCTCCTTAGGTATATATATTATATATACCCATTCTTAAAATCTATATAAAAAAAAGATAGTCATTTAAAATAACTATCTCAATCTATACCTTTATTTGCTAATATTTTTTAAATCATTGCCTGATAAGTCTTGGAAGGTTTTTAAGCCAAATTCATCAGTTACAGCGAGAACGTGATCAAAAATATCTGATTGAATTTTTTCATATTCTGTCCAAACTGTAGTATTTGCAAAAGCATAAATTTCAACTGGTACACCTTTTTCTGTAGGAGATAACTGCCTTACCATTCTTGTCATATCCTGTCTTATATTTTTATTTTTTTCTATATATTTTTGCAGGTATATTCTAAAAGTACCAATATTCGTTAATCTTGAATTATCAACTATTTTTTCACTTATATAATCCTCTATTAACTCTATATTTTTCATCTTTTCAATCCATTCTTCGTCAAGAAAATAAACAGAATGAACATCTATCAATATGGATCTTTTTATTCTTCTTGCACCGGTTTCCTGCATCCCTCTCCAGTTTATAAAAGAGTTTGATACTAAAGAATAGGTAGGTATAGTAGTAACAGTATTGTCAAAGTTTCTAATTTTTGCTGTTGTAAGAGATAAATCTATAACATCTCCATTTGCTCCGTGTTGAGGCATTTCTATCCAATCCCCTATTTGAAGCATTTCATTAGTAGCAAGTTGGATACCTGCTACTAATCCTAATATTGCATCTTTAAAAATCAACATAAGTACGGCTGACATTACTCCCAAACCGCTTAATATAAGCATTGGGCTTTTGTCTATTAGATTTGAAATTATAATTATACTCATGAAAGAAAAAATTATGATTTTTAGTACCTGCAAGTAGCTTTTTATTGGTTTTTCTCTTGATACGTCGTAAGTTCTATAAATATCGTTTAATGCATTTAAAGTAGCATCAAAGACTAAAATTATCATGATGTATATATATGTAGACGTTGCTTTTTCTACAAGACTCTGAAGATTATTAAATACAGGAGAAAACAAAAAAATTATTAAAGGTGGTATTAAGTTTGCTATTCTTGAAAAAACTTTTCTGTTTTTAAAGTATTCATCCCATTTAAATCTATTTTTTTCAGCATTTTTATAAACAATTTTTAAAATAATTTTTTTAACTATAAAATTAACTATAATTGCAAGTAAAAAAACCAATATAATAATACTGAAGCTAGTACCAAATTCAGAAAATCCAAAACTTTCTCCTAAATCATTTAAACTCTTTATTATATATTCCATAAACCCTCCATTATGCAAACAAGACTAAACTCCCTGCCATAATAACCATACCTAAAAATACTCCGAATATAGCTACATGATGTTCCCCGTATTTTTCCGCTGTTGGAAGAAGCTCATCTAAAGATATATATACCATTATTCCAGCTACTCCAGCAAAAATCAAGCCAAACATCAATTCATTTACAATTTGCCTTAGTAAAAAATAGCCAATTATAGCTCCAAAAGGTTCAGATAATCCTGATAAGAATGAATATTTAAAAGCTTTTTTCTTGCAACCTGTAGCATAATATATCGGTACAGACACAGCTACTCCTTCTGGTATATTATGTATTGCTATAGCTATTGCTATGCTAATACCTAAGGTTGGGTCTTCTATCGCACTCATAAAGGTAGCTATTCCTTCAGGAAAGTTATGAATTCCTATTGCTAGAGCTGAGAACAGTCCCATTCTCATTAGTTCTCCATTACCATTACTCTGATCGTCACATTTCTCTTTAGCTTTCTTTCTATTTTCTATTTTTTCTTTAATGTCGTCAACATCTCTTATTTCATGAGGATTTTCAAAATCAGGTACTAGTTTATCTATCATTGCAATAATCCCCATTCCAACGAAGAAAGCTATTGTTGTATATAGAAATCCAGTTTGTTCTCCAACTACAGCCGAAAGCGACTGCCTTGCTTTAGGAAATATTTCTATCATTGATACATAAATCATTACTCCTGCTGAAAATCCCAAAGCTGCTGATAGAAATTTCTCGTTAGTTTTTTTAGTAAAAAAAGCCAGTGCACTTCCTATTCCTGTAGACAATCCTGCAAACAAAGTCAATAGAAATGCAAATATTATATTATTCATTTCCATGCCAATCTCCTTTTGTGTCTTATTTATATAGTATTTTACATTTTATTTTTGTATTATGTCAATGCTATACTAAAGAAAAATAGCATCTCCTTGGAGATGCTATTAATTTTTAATCGTCGTAAGCTTCTGAAACCTTCCATTCTTTCCATACATTTCCAACTAAGTCTGGATTTGGTTTTAAAGTTTTCTTACCCGGTTTCCATCCTGAAGGAGTAGCTTCTGTTCCTTTAGATTCTCTTACCAATTGGAAAGCTTTAATCTGTCTAAATGTTTCGCTAACATTTCTTCCTACTGGAGGTGTTAATACTTCAAATCCTTGAACAATTCCATCTGGATCTATTATAAATCTACCTCTTGTTTCAACTCCACCATCTTCGTCATATATACCGTATAATTTACCTATACTTCCATCTTGATCTGATAACATTGGGAAAGGAATGTCTTTTCCTATCATTTTTGAAAGTTCATTGTCATTCCACATTTTATGTACATAAATACTGTCTACACTTACAGATAAAACTTCTACGTCAAGTTCTTTTAAATCGTCATATTTTTCAGCAACTGCTGATACTTCAGTAGCTCAGACAAATGTGAAGTCTCCTGGATAAAAGCAGAGCAATACCCACTTTCCTTTATATTCTGATAATTCTACATTTGCAAATTCACCTTTAATGTATGCTGGTGCACTAAAGTTTGGAGCTGGTTTTCCTACTTTAATCATACTAATATCGTCCTCCTTTGATTCTTCTAATTTTTCCTCTACAACTTCTTTTTGTGATTCTGGTTTCTTAATATCCGGTCTTTTACAACCTGGTTTGAATTTCTGTGGCAATATTACACCTCCCTTTATTAAAGATAGTTTCATTATAACACATATACCCATTATTTTATTTTTTAATACTTTCTTTCACGAATTTTTTTCCCTTACTTCCAATATTTTCTAATTTATTTTTATAATCTTCCCAAGACTCTACATCTTCAATATGTTTTTTAAAAAGCATTCTTTCAAGATTTTTTCTAATTTCATGAAC
>CAZNLP010000023.1:0-19257 GCA_964574015.1 uncultured Clostridia bacterium
AATAGTGCTATAATATTATTACAACATAAATCAAACCTACTAAATCACAATTATCAAATGATTTTTAAGTAGGAAATTCTAGAAACCTCGAAGTATCAAAGATTTAAAGTTTCAAGATAGCAAGTTAAGTAAGATTTAAGTAAGTTGTACCAAGGGTAAAACCAAAGTAACAAAGTATTTAGGTAAGAAAGATTCAAATTTTGAAAAATTAAGTTTCAAGTATCAAAGGTATTTAGAAGAGTAAAACTTAAAAATGAATTGAGAAAAGATTTAGAAAGGCAAGATGAAGTTGTAGTGACAGTCCGAAAGGAAGGTTACGAAAATTCTGTTAGGGTGAATCCCCGAAAGGAGAAACATGAAGACAGAAGTTTGGTAGGAACCAGTTCTCAAAAGTTAAATCCAAGAGAGCTGGTTTCCTACTTTTTTGTTGTCTTTTTTTGGTTTGTAGAGAAATTCCTTTGGTATTTACTATAAAAAATAGTACAATATCTATAGGGAGAAATTATGAAAACAGATCAGAAGGAACTTAAAATTTTAAAAATAATACTTTGGGTTTACATAGTTTTATGCATTATTATAGCCGGGCTAAACTACGGCTACGCAAGGAATGCTTCAGATGATGTAGCTAAATTTATTACCTGGGGATGGCATTTCTACGAAAACTGGATTAAAACTATATTTATAATAATAGGTAGCTATCTTACTTTAAAAATACTTAAAGACAAAAATACAACTATGAGAAAAAAGAATTTAATAGGATTTATTTCTGCAGCATTGGTGGTACATATTATAGGTCCGATATTACTTGGGAATTCTGAACTGTATTTTTTCACTATGCCTTTGCCTTGGACTACAACACCACTTCAGCTCCTAAGTACAGAGTCGAGTTTTTATATAAGTAGAATTTCTACCTGGGGAGTCAATGGAATAACTATAGCTTTAGTTTTCTTTGTGGTATATTCTGTAGTTATTTTTGTAGGGACTCTTTTGTTGGGAAGACGGTGGCAGTGTTCTACTATATGTTTGTTCAACGGTTTTGCTGCGGAAGTATTCGACCAGGCTATACCTTTAATTGGTAAAAAGAAGAAGAATGTAAAAGAGAGTAAGGTTAAGCTGCTTTATGGTTTTAAATGGATATTTTTTGCTGTAGCTTTATTTTTTACTCTATACTGGGTACTGCTTTTAATGGGAGTATCTGTAGCAGGAGAACCCAAAACACTTGGTATGATTGAAAATTACAAATATCTGTCGGGAGAACTCCTTATGGCTATGTTTTTCTGGGTGGCTTTCATAGGAAGAGGATACTGCTACTACTGTCCTTTAGGTACATTACTGGGATTTATAGGAAGAGGTTCAGGCCAGAAAATCACTACGAATAGTACTGAATGTATAAACTGCGGCAAATGCGATGATATTTGTCCGATGTCAATAAAAATTAAGGATAAGGCTAAAATAGGAAAGGCTGTTAAAGATATGAACTGTGTAGGATGCGGTCGTTGTGTAGACAACTGTCCTACTAAGACCTTGTCTTATTCTACAAGATTTCTAGATAGTGTTAATAATAAAGTAGATAAGTATTAAAAAATAAATTAGGGGGTAGAAAGATGAATAAAAAAAGAATGATAATAAGTTTAATAGCTGGTGCAGTACTGGGAGTCTTTTGTATAATAGGAGCTTCAGTTAGAACTGGAGGAGAAGCCAGCACTTATATGCTATTTTCATTATGGTACAATCGAATAATCATAGGGTTAGTAATTGGATTTGCCAGTAAAAAGAAAGAACTAGGTAAAATCTTAATAAGAGGCGCAGTTTTAGGACTTGTAGTTTCTTTTTCTTATTATGCTTCAACAGGATTTACAGATATCGTGAGCTTTATAGCTGGTATAATTTACGGTATGATTATTGAGTATGCTGCTTTTAGGTTTGACAAATAGTATTTAATAACAACAAAAAGAGAGGTGCATAATGCTTTATATATTTATAGCAATATTAATTTTATTAACAATAGGTATAAATTACCTTTTATCTAAGACTATGAAAAAGAGAGTAGAGAACAAATACATTCTGAAGAAGGATGAAGAAGATCTTGATGATTTTCCTGAGATAATGCCTTATGAACAGAAAAATAGCTTCTTGAACCTCGATGAAAGGAATTTATACAGTGTATTAAAGAAGGAGTTTGAAGATAGAGAATATCGTATAGAGAGCAAGGTCAATATATCGGATATTATGATTATTAAACATCACAGGAAGAGGCAGGAATTTTATGATAGAATAAAAAATATAACTATCGATTTTTTGATCTGCAACAACGACAGGGAATTCAAACCTTTATTAGGAGTAAAGTTGGATTACACAGCTGAAGAAGCTTCTAAGGAAAATAAATTTGTAGATGCTGTCTTTAAAAATGCTGAGATACCTCTGGTACATTTGAAATTGAAGAAAAACTACGAATTAGAAGATATAAAGGAAGTATTGAACAAACTCGATTAAGAAAGGCATATTATGTATAATTTGATAAAAAATGAAGATTTTGAATATATAACCTTTCCAATATTAAGTAAATACGATGAACTTCTCCACTGCTTTACTACAAGAAAGGGTGGAGTAAGTGAAGGACCCTACGAGTCTATGAATTTAGGTCTGGGGAGCGGCGATGATAGAAGTAAGGTGCGTAAAAATTATGAAATACTGGCTGAAAAACTTGATATAGATTTATACAGTATAATTAAACCCTATCAATCTCATACATCTAATATTAAATACGTAGGAGAAAAGGATAGAAAAAAAACCTTTTTAAAACCGGATAAGCTTATGGATGTAGATGGTCTGATAACGGATAAAAGAAATGTAGCTTTGATAACTATACATGCCGACTGCACTCCAATTTTTTTCTATGACCCTACAAAAAAAGTTATAGGAATGGCTCACGCTGGATGGAGAGGTACGGTAGATAATATAGCAGGAAAGATGGTAAATGAGCTTTTAGATACTATGGATTCGAAACCTGAAGATATTAAAGTAGCTATAGGCCCTTCTTTAGGACAGAGCTGCTTTGAAGTAGATAAGGATGTTGCCGATATTTTTTTGGAAAAGGATAAAAAATTCGAAGAATTCATGATTAAGAAGGGAATTAAATATCATTTTGATTTATGGGAAATTAATAAGTATTTATTGATGAGTAAAGGTATTAAAGAAGAAAATATAGAAGTCTCAGGACTCTGCACCAAGTGTAGAAATGATTTGTTTTTTTCCCACAGAGGTCAGAAGGGTAAGAGAGGTTTGATGGCAGGATTGATAATGCTTAGATAGATAATGAAATTAATAAAGGGATAGTATCTTATTAAGATATTATCCCTTAAATTTATTTGGATTTTAGTATGTAGCTGTCGCCTTTTTTACCTACTAATTCTTCTATAAATTTTCCAAGTTTAATCATCTTATCGAAATCTACTCCTGTGGATATCTTCATTTCCTCCAGTAGATTAACAAGATCTTCTGTTGAAATAATTCCGGAAGAGTTTGGTGAGAAAGGGCATCCTCCCAGTCCTGCAAAGGAGCTGTCGAATCTCGTGATACCAGCTTGAAGTCCCGCAGCTGCATTAGCCAAGCCTAGTCCTCTGGTGTTGTGCAGGTGTAGTGTCCAGATTACTTCAGGATATTTTTCTATAAAATATGAAGATTTTTCGTAAACTTCTAAAGGATTTCCCATTCCTGAAGTATCAGAAAGAGAAATTTCTTTTATTCCTAATTCTATGAATTTTTTAACGATTGCTTCTATTTTTTCTATAGATGTTTTTCCGTCGTAGGGACATCCAAAGGACATACATATTGCTCCCGACAATTTAAGGGAGCTTCCTTCGGCTGCATCTACACAACGTGCAAATTCCTCAAATGCTTTTTCCCTGTTGGTATTAAAGTTATTTTTGTTGTGGGTTTCACTTGCTGAGACTGTAAGTTTTGCTTTATCTACCTCAGCAGCTACAGCTCTTTCTATGCCTTTTTGATTTGTTGTTAACACTCTGTACTCAGTACCGTCTTTTCTATTTATGAGCTTAGCAACTTCATCGGTGGTGGCCATTTGAGCTACAGCTTTAGGATGAACAAAAGAGCCTATTTCAATTATTTTGTATCCTGCTTCTGTAGCCATGTTTATGCTCTTCACTTTATCTTCCACTGAGATAGGATCCTTTACACTTTGAAAGCCGTCCCTCGGTCCTATTTCTGCAACATATACTTTTTCTGGTAAATTCATTGCCTACTCCTTTATCTATTTAATTTATAAATTATATATTTAATATTAGCATAAACCTTTAATTATTTAAATAAACATTTGTAGGAGGTTATTTAGAAAATTTTTTTAAGCTTTGTTATATCATCTATGATGACATCAGCATCTTTTAAGTCGTCGAAGGTACCGAAGCCGTAGCTGCAGCCTATGGACTTGATGTGGTTCAATTTACCTGCTTCCATGTCGTGAATTCTATCTCCTATTATAACCTTTTCATCGGGATAATCATCCTTAATTTTACTTAAGATGTTGTGCTTTGGAATAAAATCGAATTCTTCGGCACATACCAGGTCTTTAAAATATCTATCAAGGTTAAAGATTTTATTCATTTTATCTCTGTATGCTTTACTGCAGTTGCTTAAAAATACCAATTGATATCCTCTGTCTTTTAGATATTGAAGAGTTTCTAAAGCACCATCATAAAGGACAGCCTTATTTTCTTCCATTAAATTTCTCATAGTTTGGCCAACCATTTTACTGGCTTTATTTCGAGTAATTTCATCCAGATTGGGCATAAATTCTTTCCACATATTTTTACTGGTAAAACCCAACCAGTAGGATATTTCATCTTCGGTCCAGTTTCTTTCTTCTGCATGACCTTCTTTTTCTAAAAAGTTATAGGCTTTTTTAAATGCAGGAGAGTATATTTTTATGCTGTTGTGGATGGTACCGTCAAAATCGAAAAATATAGTTTTAACATTTTCAAGCCTATCCATATTTATATCTGTCCTATTAGGTCGGTCATTTCAATTGCCGTTACAGCAGCATCGTATCCTTTATTTCCAGATTTAGTTCCAGCTCTTTCAATAGCCTGTTCTATAGTGTCGGTTGTAAGTACTCCAAATATTACTGGTATTTCAGTATCCAGTGATACTTGAGCTATTCCTTTTGTAACTTCATTTGATACGTAGTCGAAGTGAGGTGTAGATCCTCTAATTACAGCCCCAAGACATATAACTGAGTCATATTTACTTGATTTAGCAAGTTTTTTAGCAGCTAAAGGCATTTCAAAGGCTCCTGGAACCCAGGTTATTTCAATATCATCTTCGCTGGCACCGTGTCTCTTAAGAGCATCTAATGCTCCAGATAGAAGCTTGCTTCCTATAAATTCATTAAATCTTCCTACTACTATGCCAAATTTTTTACCATCGGCTTTTAGTTGTCCTTCATATACTTTCATTTAATCTTCCTCCTTGATTTTTAATAAGTGTCCCATTTTTTCTTTTTTAGTTTTTAAATAAAATTCATTTTTTTCATTGTGATTCATCTGTATTGGTATTCTTTCCACTATTTCGATACCGTATCCGGAAATACCTGAAAGTTTCTTAGGATTGTTGGTCATAAGTTTAACTTTTTCTACACCTAAGTCTTCTAAAATTTGAGCACCTATGCCGTAGTCTCGCATATCTTCAGGAAATCCTAATGCAATATTAGCTTCAACTGTGTCCATGCCCTGGTCTTGAAGCTGGTAAGCTTTTATTTTATTAATAAGACCTATTCCTCGTCCTTCCTGGCGCATGTATAAAAGAACACCTCTACCTTCTTCTTCAATTTTTTCTGCAGCTTCATCGAACTGTTCTCCGCAGTCGCATCTTAAAGAGCCAAAAGCATCTCCTGTCAAGCATTCGGAATGTACTCTTACTAGTACCGGCTCACCGTCATCTATTTCTCCTTTTACAAGAGCTACGTGGTGTTCACCGTTTAGTTTATTTACATATCCTACTATGTCGAAGTTTCCGTGTTTTGTAGGTAAATCGGCTTGGGTTACTCTTTCTATAAGCTTGTCATTTTTTCTTCTATAGGCTATGAGATCAGCTATTGTGATTATTTTTAGGTCGTGTTTTTTTACGTATTCCATCAGCTCGGGAACTCTAGCCATAGTACCGTCTTCGTTCATGATTTCGCATATTAACCCTGCTGGTTTAAGCCCGGCTAATCTCGATAAATCTACAGCAGCTTCTGTATGTCCGGCTCTTTTAAGGACTCCACCTTTTTTTGCTCCAAGAGGGAAGATGTGCCCCGGTCTTGTAAAATCTTGGGGAGATGAGTTATCATCTATTAGCTTTAGTACTGTATCGGCTCTTTCTTTAGCTGAAATTCCTGTAGTTACATTGATCCAATCTACAGATACGGTGAATGCAGTTTCCTTAGGGTCGGTGTTGTCTCTTACCATAGGTAGTATGTTCAGTTCATTTAATCTTTCTTTTTCCATTGGAGCACAGATTAAACCTCTACCGTATTTTGCCATAAAATTTACCGATTCCGGGTTAGCTTTTTCTGCAGCCATAAGCAGATCACCTTCGTTTTCTCTGTCTTCGTCATCTACAACTACTATCATTTTTCCGTTTTTGATATCTTCAATTCCTTCTTCTATAGTATTAAATTTATTCATTTAAACCTCCTTACATGAATCCATTGTTTTTTAGAAATTCTGTATTTATTCCCTGGTCTTTATTTTCTTCTTTAAAGCTTATCAATTTTTCTATATATTTGCCTACCATGTCGCATTCTAAGTTGACTTCGTCTCCTACTTTTTTGTCTAATAGTGTAGTTGATTCTCCGGTATGGGGAATGATGGAGACCTTAAAGCTTCTATCATCGACATAGGCTACAGTGAGACTTGTACCGTCAATGGCTATTGAGCCTTTTTCTACTACGTATTTAAGAACATTTTTGCCGGCTTTTATACTCATCCAAACTGCATTATCATCTTTACGATAATCAGAAACTATACCGACACCGTCTACATGTCCGGAAACCATATGACCGTCTAAGGTATCTCCAACCTTTAGAGCTCTTTCTAAATTTACTGTAGAGCCGTATTTGAGATTTCTAAGATTGCTTCGATTCATAGTTTCAGGCATGACATCTACTGTAAAAGTTTTTGAAGTTTTTTCTGTTACTGTTAAGCATACTCCGTTTGTACTTATGCTGTCTCCAATTTTTGCTGTTTTAAGTACCTCATCAGCTTTAATTTTTATTTGAGCTGAGTTACCTTTTTTTGTTAAGGATTCTATTGTTCCTTTTTCTTCTATTAGCCCTGTAAACATTTTACACTTCCTTTCTTACATATCCGGTTATCATTATGTCATCATCAAATTTATCGGTTCTTATATTTTGCAGTTTTACTGCATCTTTAATGTATTTAAATCCTTCTCCCGATACTGGAGTTTTAGCATCTGCACCTCCAACTATCTTGGGAGCTATAAAAGTGATAACCTTATCCACCAGTTTTTCTTTAAATAGGCTTTCGTTTAATGTAGCACCACCTTCTACTAATATACTGTCTATACCTTGCTTGGCTAAGTAGTTGAAAAGATAGGGTAGGTCGACCTTATCATTTTTCAAAGGGGTCAATAATACTTCAGCATTCTTTTCTCTTAGTTTAGCTAATTTGACAGGATTAATTTTATCAGTTGTCGCTATTAATGTTTTTGATTTTGACTTCAAGTTTAATATTTTAGAGTCAATAGGTATTTTTCCTTCCGTATCCACAACAATTCGCAGAGGGTCCAATCCTTTTTTATTTTCAAGTCTAGTTGTAAGCATAGGGTCATCAGCCAGCACAGTTCCAATACCAACCATTATTGCCGAGACCTTATGTCTTATTTCATGGACGTGATTTCTAGATATTTCATTGGATATCCACTTGGAGTCTCCTGTTGAGGTTGCAATTTTACCGTCTAAGGTCATGGCGGTTTTCAGTATACAAAAGGGTTTATCTTCAGTTATGTATTTTATAAAAATTTCATTCAATTCTTTTGCTTCTTTTTCAAGTATGGCTGTTGTTACTTTTATGTTATTTTTTTCTAAAATGTTTATTCCTTTTCCTGATACAAGAGGGTTAGGGTCTTTCATAGCTATAAATACTTTTTTAATGCCTTCTTTTACGATTCTATCTGCACAAGGAGGAGTTTTTCCCTTATGAGAGCAGGGTTCTAAGGTTACATACATTTCTGCTCCTTTTACATCTTCTTTTGCATTAAGAAAGGCATTTACTTCGGCATGGTTTTCACCGTGCTTTTCATGGTATCCTTCACCAATTATTTTACCATTCTTTACTATGACAGCTCCGACAAGGGGATTAGGGCTTGTGTAGCCTTCTCCCAGCTTAGCTAAATCCAATGCTCTTTTCATGAATTTTTCTTCCAAAATATCACTTCCTTTGTTTCAATAAAAAAACCTGAAGAAAATTTCTTCAGGTTTGTAATTCTAAATAGTATAAAAAATATACTGTACATTCTTCTCCCATCCAGACTTTACTGTCGGTTTTGGAATTTCACCAAATCAACCTTTTAAGGTTCGCGGACTTTACCGCCGGTCGGGAATTTCACCCTGCCCTGAAGAAATTATTTAATTGTCTATAAGATAACATGATTAATTTTGATTGTCAAATAATATTTTTTTTTAGAGGTCATTTTAGAATCTACTTATTTTTCTTATGTTTTTCAAGCATTTCTTCTTTTAAGGTTTTTAGATCATCTCCACATCTCATTCTTTTAGATGCTTCATTTATTATATTGAAGGACATTTTAATTCCATCTTCGTCTGCATCAAAATCCATAGAATAATCGTCTTTAATGCCGTAGTCTCTGCCAGTGAGTACCGCATCTTGATTTGCAGCTAAGAAAATGAATTTCCAGCTGTGTTTGTTTTCGTGAATTTTTATTTTTCTTTTTATGTGTGCTGGTGAGTATTCTCGGCTGGAGTTTTCCATACCATCTGTTAGTATAGCTACAATAACATTGTCAGGTGTTTCTTCTTTTTCAAGATTTGCATGTCTTAGATCCGTCTTGTCTATTGTTATGCCGATGGCGTCGTTTAGAGCTGTCATACCTCCGGGAACGTAAGAACTGTATGTAAGTCTGTCGGCATATTTAATGTTTTTACCCTGATACATTTCGTACAGCTCATGGTCGAATAGATTCAGTGTTATTAAGGCATCTCCTTCTTTTTCTTTTTGATCCTGTAGAAATGAATTGAAACCTCCTACAGCATCGTCTCTTATCGATGACATCGATCCACTTTTGTCTATAATACAGATGATTTCTGTTAGATTGTTGGTTTTCATTTTTAATTCCTCCTTTTTATTTTCAACTTAAGTATATATCTTTAGCTGTATTATTAATTGGCTCAGCAAACCAATATAGAAAAATTTGCATTCCTTTAAAATTGTTTTTAATTCGTACTTTGGTGTATAATTAAGATATAAATTATTTGGAGGGTTAGAAATGCTTTTCATGATGAAGGATGAACTTGATAAAAAGCTTAAAAAATTAGTAGCAATATACAGAGAAAACTTAAAAGATTATATTTTAGATTTATATAATGATGAAAAATATGAGGACTTAAGGTCGGAGATTGAATTCTACAAATCTATTTCAGATAAGAACGAAATGAAGTTGAAAGAGATAAAATATGAGAATAGACGATTAAGCAGTAGATTAGAAAAAGAAGTTGAAGATAGAGACCTCCGTGACATAGCCAGAGAATTAGAAGATATAGTACAGAGCAGAAGAGATATGGAAGGGTTTGAATATTTATTAAGAAAACATTATGTAAAGAGCAATATGACCCAAACTCAACTGGCAAACAGAGCAAACGTAGAATATACAACCTTAAATAAAATTTTAAACAACAGAAGAGACGTAGATAATATAAGTAAGGACTATATAGTTAAGCTGTGTATTGGTTTAAAACTTAATCTGAGTGAAAGTCAGGAACTTTTAATGACAGCTGGATATGTACTCTTAGGTATAAGTGAAAGAGAGTTGTTTATTCGAGCTGCTATTCAGGAAGGATTGAGTGTTACAGATGCGAATTTGGTTTTAGATATGAATGGTATGAAATTATTGTAATAAATATGCAATATATTTGAAATATATTATCATTAGTAATATTATATTTATTATAGACATAAAGTTTACAGTATTTAACTTATTAATTGGAGGAATAAAAAATGAAGTGGCCTTATGAAAATCAAATAGGTCAAGAAGAACATCACGAAGGTGATGTTCTAGTATTAGGAGGAGGTATAGCCGGATGTATGGCAGCAATACCAGCTGCAGAAAAAGGTGCATCGGTTGTACTGGTAGAAAAAGGATCAGTAAAAAGAAGTGGAGCCGGAGGCTCAGGATGCGATCACTGGGAGTCAGCAGCATCAAACCCGTGCTCGAAGGTATCACCTGAGGAGCTTACAGAAGCCATGATTGATGACAACGATGGATTCAACAATGGTATTTCTCACTATATAGAATGTAGGGAAGGATACGATAGGCTTTTGGATATTGAAAAGATGGGTGGAAAAATCAGAGATAATGAAGGTGAGTTTGAAGGTGCAGATTTTAGAGATGAAGAAACAAAGCTTATGTTTGCCTACGATTATGAAAATAGGCATACACTGAGAATTTGGGGCACAACCTTTAAACCTGCTATGTACAGAGAGTTGAAGAGACTTGGTGTCAAAATAGTAGAAAGAACTATGATAACATCCCTTCTTACTAAAAATGGAAAAGCAGGAGAGAAGATAGTAGGTGCGACGGGATTTAATACTAGAACAGGAAAATTTTTAACTTTCAAAGGTAAATCTTCAATTATATGTATGTCTAGACCGTCTAGAATCTGGCTTTTTTCAGCTTCTGAGACCGGATTATGTGAGTTTAGACCGACTCAGTGTATAGGTGATGGACATGCTATGGGTTGGAGAGTAGGTGCTGAATTTAATATGATGGAAAAATCTGTAAAGGCTGAGTTTTCATCAGCTGGAAGAAGTTTTCCACCTTATGGTGCGGGAAACAACCACAACACCTGGTATCCGGCTTCAATAATAGATTCAAGAGGAAAAGAGATACCTTATGAAGATAGAGAAGGAAATATATTAAAATCCTTTAAAGACAGGTTTAGACCTGCTGAAAATCAGAAGTTTTTTATGATGGGTGGAAACATTGATAACCCAAAATATAAGTACAGAGGTCCGGAGACGGTTTCTGCTGAAAAGATGCTGAACAAAGGATACAAACTGCCTTTCTATGCGGACTTAACGAATATTCCAGAAAAGGAAAGAAAGGTTATCTGGGGTATGATGATCGGTGAAGAAGGAAAAACAAGAGTACCAATTTATCAAAATTATACTGAAAGAGGGTTCGACCCTTCAAAACACGTACTTCAGTGTTACGGTACCGGATGGAAGTCGTCGGATTTTCTACCTCAGGAAAGACAGCTCTTCGGTTTGCCTGGAGGATTTCTTAACGATTGGAAACTTCAAACAAATTTAGAAGGATTATTTGCAGCTGGGGATACATTATTTGCATCAAACTGCTACGGACATGCTGCAGCTACAGGATATTATGCAGGGAGACATGCAGCAGATTATGCGTTAAATAATGACTTTGATAATCTTGATAAAAATCAGATACTAAAAGAAAAAGAAAGAATTTACAGTCCTTTACTGAACAATTATGAAGATAGGATATCATGGAAGGAATTAAATCAGGGAATATCAAAGACTATGCAGCTTTACTGTGGAGAAGAAAAACAAGATGAGCTCTTAAATATAGGTTTAGATAGACTTAAAGAATATGAAGAAAATGTTATTCCTAAAACCTATGCTTTGAATCCCCACGATCTCATGAGACTTCTTGAGGTTCAGGATATTTTAACGGTAGCTCAGTTGATAATTCATGCTTCTTTAAAAAGAAAGAAAAGTTCAGAACCTTTATGCTTTATCAGAGGTGATAAACATGAAGGAGAAAAAGATGAAGATAAATCTTTCATTACTATAAAGAAAGAGAAGGATAGAATTGTATCAAGAAACTTACCTTTGGATTACTATGGAGATTTAAAAGAAAATTACGAAAAACACAATAAGGATTATATAGAAGGGAGGACTAATTAATGAATATTGAATTTAAAGTTGAGGAAACTCCTTCGTCTAGTCCTATAATATATAACGAAGAAAAATGTATCGGCTGTAACAGATGTGTTGATATATGTCAGGTAGATGTTCTTCTACCGAATGAAGCAAAAGGAAAAAGTCCTGTTGTACAGTACGTCGGTGAATGCTGGTTCTGTGGATGTTGTGTAATGGAATGTCCTGTTGATGGAGCTATAAAACTAAGGCATCCTTTGATGAATCAGGTACACTGGGTTGAAAAAAACAAACTAATAGAAGGAGATAAATAATATGGAACTAAATACTAAATTATTCAAAGAAATGTGTGAAGTAATTGGTGTATCAAGCGGAGAAGAAAAGATTAGAGAGCTAATTGAAAATGATATAAAAGACTATGTAGACGAAATAAGAGTAGATGCCTTGGGAAATCTTATAGCTCATAAAAAAGGTAAGGGTAAAAAAATAATGCTTGCCGGGCATATGGACCAGATAGGATTTATGGTAAACAATATCACTAAAGAGGGCTTTGTAAAATTTTCTGCCGTAGGTGGACTGAGAGTAAGTACATTAATAAGTCAAAGGGTAGTATTTGAAAATGGAACTGTAGGAGTAATAACTGCAGGAACTGACTTTGAAAAATCGGGAGATATTAAGAAAATGAGTGCAGATGATTTATTTATTGATATAGGGTGCAGCAGTAAAGAAGAGGCTAAAGAAAAGGTGTCTGTTGGAGATTTAGGAACCTATGATTCTCAGTTTTATGAAGATGATAAAAACATAATCAGTAAAGCAATTGATGATAGAGTAGGATGTTTTGTGCTGGCAGAGGTTGCAAAGGTAAATGTTGATACCGATATGGATGTATACTACGTATTTACATCTCAGGAAGAAGTAGGTACAAGAGGTGCAAAGACTTCTGCTTTTAATATAAAACCGGAATTAGCAGTAGCGGTAGATATAACTCCTTCAGGAGATGCACCGGGTACTAAAAACTCTAATGTAAAAATAGGAGAAGGTGCAGCCGTAAAACTCATGGATAAGTCGATGGTGACTTCAAGAGAAATGAAGAAGCTTATGACTGAGGTAGCAGAAGAAAAAGGAATAAAATATCAGTATGAAATACTCAAAAGAGGAGGTACCGATGCCGGTGCAATAAATCTTTCAAGAGAGGGAGTACAGTCGGGAACAATTTCTATACCTACTAGAAATTCACACACTGCCAATGAACTGATAAGAAAGTCTGATTTAGTTGATGCAATAGATTTACTTAAGGGTATCTTAAGCAGATAGGGTAAGAAGGAAAATAAATTAGTAAACACTAAAAAATACTCGCTTTTGCGAGTATTTTTGATTATATTTTTTTACTTCATTATTTTCTTTATTAAATTAAACTTTCCTTTATATGGAGGATAAATATATCTAATATCAAAAAGGGTTGATTTTTTCATCATGCTTTTTTTGTGAGAAAAGGTTATAAAGCTTTCCTTACCGTGATAGGATCCCATTCCTGAATTACCGGTACCTCCAAAAGGAAGTTTAGGAGAGGATACATGGGATATAGTATCGTTGATACATCCACCACCGAAGGGAACTTCATCTTCTATTTTTTCTTGAAGTATTTTATCTTCAGTAAATAGATAGAGAGATAAAGGTCTAGGTTTGTCTTTAATTATGTTTATAACATTTTCTATGTTACTGTAATCAAGAACGGGAAGAATAGGACCGAATATCTCACGTTTCATTATATCGTCTTCCCAGGTTACATCTCGAAGTATTGTAGGAGAAATTTTAAGTTCTTCTTCTATTTTTTCTCCACCGAAGTAGAGTTTAGAACTATCGATTAGTTCTGAGAGTCTGTTGAATTCTTTTAGATTAATTATCCTCCCGTAATCGGGACTTCTTAAAGGATCATCTGTATAAAATTCTACTATCTGTCTTTTTAGTTCTTTAAGTAATTTATCTTTAACATCTTCATGTACATATAAATAATCCGGCGCTATACAGGTTTGACCTGCATTGTAGTATTTACCCCATACTATTCTTGAAGCTGATTTTTTTATGTCGGCATCATTATGTACTATAGTAGGGCTTTTTCCTCCAAGTTCTAAGGTTACTGGAGTTAGATTTTTTGAAGCTGCTTCCATTATTATTTTACCGACAGGTACACTACCTGTAAAAAAGATGTAGTCAAAATCTGAATGAATAAGTTCCGATACAGCGTCTCTATTACCAGTTACAACATCTACGTATTCATCATTAAAAACCTCAGCTATTATTTCTTTTATAATTTCAACAGTTTTCGGAGTTTTGTCAGAAGGCTTTAATATACATGTGTTTCCAGCAGCCAAGGCTCCAATTAAAGGCTCCATAATAAGTTGAAAGGGATAATTGAAAGGCCCTATTATTAATACGGTGCCGTGGGGCTGGTATTTAAAATAGCTTTTTGATATAGGCATGAAAATAGGAGATCTAACTTTTTTTGTTTTAGACCATTTCCCTACATTTTTTATCGTATGATTAAGACTTTCCAGAACAAATCCAACTTCAGAAGTATAGGCTTCAAACTTGGATTTACCCAGATCATTTTTTAAAGCATTAAGAATATCTGTTTCTTTTGCTTTTATAACTTCCTTAAGCTTATTTAGAAAAATTATTCTGTAGTTTAAATCCTTAGTTTTGTTGGTTTGAAAAAAATCTTTTTGTTTTTTAATTATATCTTGTATCATAGCTTACCACCTTTTAATTATTAAATTTTACCGGTACATGCCTGATAAATTTTACTGATATTTCCCAATAGGTAGGGGATGGTATTTTTTTGGTAGGAAAAATCGTTAAAGGTTCCAATAATATAAGTATCCAATTCAGGATGATAAAAAGCGAAAGAACCTGTAGCTCCAACGTGTCCAACCATTTTGTATTTTTTAGGCATAACTACAGGAAAGGCTTTAAATCTTTTAAAACCGTATCCGTAATCTATACCGATTGAAAATCTTTCGGAATTTTTAAGCATTATTTTGTAGGTTTCTTTATTTATTATTTCACCAGAAGTTACAGCTTTCAAAAACTTAATCATATCGCTGGAAGTACTGACGATACCACCGCTTGCATAATCTAATTTACCATATAATTCAAGGTCTTTTAAGTTAGTCTCTTTATAGTAAAAATCTGCTATAGGTAATTTATAAGGCTCAATAGGTTCTGAGTAGTGCAGCATACTAGATTGATTCATATCCAGAGGCTTAAAAATACATTCTTCTAAAACTTCATGATAGGGCATTTCCGCTATGCTTTCAATTATTAAACCAAGGATAATATAGTTTGTTTCTGAGTATTTAAACCTTTTGCCGGGAGCAAAAGATGGTTTCGTATGTTTTTTTAACCATTCTATTGATTTTTCCGGAGTTAAGTCTTCTATAGTACCATCAATAATTTGATGGAGTAGAGGCATAGATATGTCGTAGAAACCGGATTTATGGTTTAACAGGTGTTTTACCTTTATATCTTTTGAATAATCTTTGTCTTTATATATGTGAAGCTTATTCATAATTTCATTGCTTAAATATTTACTTATATTATCATCAAAAGAAATTTTATTGTTCTCGTACATTTTACTTATAATTACAGATGTGAACATTTTGCCGCAGCTCTCCATATAATGAGGCTGTTGTACATCTTTTGGAAAATCGTCTATAGATGTTTTAATAAAATTAATATCCAAATCGTTTGTTTCTGAATATATCTTTATATAGGCATTTTTTACATTTTCTTCTTTTTTTAACTGGGTTTGAAATCTTTTTTTTACTGCTGTTGATAGATTATTACTATTCATTTAGTAAACTCCTTTATTTTAAAAATATAATGACATCTAAATAGCATTATATAACAAAAAGAAGATAATTTAAAACCAAAAGGCAAATTTATATAAAAGTTCATATAGAAAAAGAGAGGTAGAAAAAACCTCTCTTCAATATCATTAAATTAGTATCTTAAAGTTGCTATGTAAGGTTTATTGGTTGGTATTTTTTCAGCCGGTACTACATATACATTTCCGTTTGTTAAGAATGTATGAACTGCTGAAAAATTAAGGAGCTCAACATTATCAGTGGTATTCCTTTTATTTAATTCAACCTTGTTGGTTGAGTTATTGTATTGACCCCACTGTTGAAAGTCTGAAGCCAAAACAAGATTTTCAATACGACCGTTGTAGGCAGCTGGTGCAATATCGTCTATTTTATTAGTAGTTTGATCTGTAGTTTTAAATTCTTCATAGTTCTCGATAGTTTTTTCATAAGATTTTCTGAAATATGAATCTACAATATCCCAAGCTTTTTTGTGAAGGATATCCATTCTTAAATCTTCTGGGCTTCCTTCTACACCCTCATCCATAAGATTCGGATGTTTGTTTGCTTTTCTATAAATAGAGAGAATATTTTTAACACCTGCCAATACTAAAGGAGCTTCTCTATTTTTAATACTTTTCAATACGCCATCGTTTACCATTTGGAAAAATCTATATACCTGATTTTTTCTATCCTCAGTTTCTATACCGTGAAGTATAGTATTAGAACCAGAGCTGGAACCTGAATGTCCCGACATCTGTTTTTCAAATACATCGTATTTCAAGGCTTCCGACAAGCTTTTTGGTGTTTCTTTTAACTCTATTTCGTCAATAGTATACTGACTGCATTGATATAACTTAATATTGTTTTGGTTTAATGATAGCAGGTAAAATTCTCCATTACCTGTAAACTGAGATAGAATAGGAACAATGTAAAACTGATTAGACACTATAGATATTTCGTTGAATTTTACCGGCACCTTAAAGTACTTAAAAATTTCCTCTGTTATGAAAATAGCCAGTCCATCTTTTTGATATTCCCAAAATGTTGTGTCGTCTATAAGTTCATAAGCCGGTGATAAAATATCATCAATGTTAGACTGAGATAAATTCTGTTCTTTTAAGCTATTCTCAGTATCCTTGAGTAAATTCTTAAGACGGATTTTTCCGTGCATTGCTTCCTGACCACTTTTTTCAGTAGGAAGAAATATTGAAATAGATATGTCTTTGTTCTTTTCTAAAATATCTCTGACGTCATCTTTTGTAATTAAATCCATTACTTAACCTCCTTAAAAAGTTTTGCATTCATTTATTTATTACCCTATTATCTAAATAATAAACGTAAAAGAAATATTAATTAATTTCTACTATTAAAAAGCAGGGGGTATGTGTTATTATAATGATAGCTAAGTGATGAAATAATATAACTGGAGGTATCTATGGGTTTCACAAGATTAATCTATTTGCTAAACATAAAATTAATAGTAGATTTAGGTTTTAAAAAAGGAAATAAATTTTTCAGGAAAATGGCAGCAGAGGAAGTTGAAAAGAATATCACTAATCTTAATAGTGAGCTAATCAACATGCAGATTTTTCTTGTAACTAAACTGGTTCTTTATATAATAGTTCTTTTGAGTGCTTTGATTATTAACAAGTTTTTGCTGGATTCTACTATACCTATGATTCTTATAAGCTGTATTTATCTCCTGCTTTTTGTACTGTTTATATACAGGACTGTTAAATGGATACTGATATACAGAGAAAATAGAGAATTAATAAAAGAGTATCTTCCCAGATACCTAAAGGCTAAGAAGGGAAGAACTAATAAAGAAGCATTAGTTGTATTATTAAACAATTATATTGATAAGAAGATAGTAGATAAGACTGAAGAGAATTCAGGTGTAAAAAAGGTATTTTACAAGGTTATCAATAAGTTTAAAAGAAAGAGTAAAAAGATTCAAGTTGAGCAGGAAAGTCTCTGCAGAGATGCAGTAGAAGAGATATCCAGTAAGATTAATGAAATACTTAAAAAGAGATTTATACTGTATTTTCTAACTTTTGTATTTTATATATTAATATTATTTTTATCTAATGAATTTGTGATAAAGTACTATTATGAAGGTAGTGGATTATCCGCATTGATATATCCATTTAAATATATAGTAGATTCTTATATAAATTAGAAAAATAGGATTCAGCAGCTGCTGAATCCTATTTATGTTTTTGTATATTATGTTTAGTGTTTGATTATACCTTCAACTGTTACGTCGTATTCTTTTCTACCTTCTTTAAATTTAACTTCTCCTGGAGTTATACAATCTTCTACAGGACATACGTTAAGACATAAGTGACATCCAACACAATCATCATTTATAGTAGGACGACGAGTTTCTTCGTCCCAGTCAATTGCCTGGTGTGCACCGTCATAACAAGCGATATAACATTGACCGCAACCAACACATTTATCTTCATCTACGTCAACTACGATTTTGAAATCACGTTGAATGTTTTCAGCTGGAATAATATTTGGAAGTGCAACTCCAACTAAATCTTCTAGGGAGTCGTATCCCTTGTCTTCTAAGAAGTGGGATAATCCGCTTATCATATCTTCAACTATTCTGTATCCGTACTGCATAACAGCAGTTGTAACCTGTAAGTTTCTAGCTCCAACCATGATAAATTCAGCAGCATCTTCCCAAGTTTCAATTCCACCCATACCACTTAATGGGATATCTTTAAGGTCTGGATATTGAGCCATTTGTGCAATAAATCTTAAAGCTATTGGTCTTACAGCTTTTCCAGAATATCCTGAAATTGAAGACTTACCGTTAACAACAGGCATTGCTGTATTGTAGTCAAAGTTTATATTAGTAATAGCCTTAATTGTATTAATAGCTGAAACAGATGCAGCTCCACCTTCAACAGCAGCTACAGCAGGTATTTCCATGTTTCCAATGTTTGGAGTCATTTTTGCCATAACAGGTATATCAGTTGCGCTAACAACAGCTTCAGTATATCTTTTAACTAATTCTGGATTTTGACCAACATCAGAACCCATAGCACTTGAAGTCATTTGAGGACAAGAGAAGTTACACTCTATTATGTCTGCTCCTGCTTCAGTAACTAATTTTGCTAATTTTTTCCATTCTTCTTCATTTTCGCCCATGATAGAAGCTATAAGTACTTTATTAGGATAATCTTTTTTAAGTCTAGCCATTGCTTCAAGGTTCTTTTCAA
>CAZNLP010000024.1:0-5266 GCA_964574015.1 uncultured Clostridia bacterium
AATTCCATTTTTATTTTTTCCTATATTATCAGGATCTAAATCAAGAACTGTTATTTCAAAATTTCCAAGTTTTAATGCTTCTGCTAGTGCAGGTTGATATCCAAGCATTAGGATTTTATTTCCATTATAGTTTTCTTTAAAAAATTCTACAGCTTTTTCAGAGCACTTTTCTGGTTTATCATTTTTACAGTGAATTGTATTTTCTTCTTTTCCTGTATAACAAGCTATCGCATTTAACGTAGCTATATACACAGCTCTTTGAAAGTCATTTTCTAAAGGCATGTTTAATACTTCTTCTAATGTTCCTGAGAAATCACCATGAGCACTTGTAAAGGCCTGCCCTTTACTACCTAGTAAGGAAGCTTGTAATAATCTTTCCTTGCCTTTTAATATAACATAATCCTGTCTTTTCGTAGCACCTATGGCTTCTTCAGGGCTTAATGGCGCTGCTTTTACATCTATTTTAACCTGTCTCAAATCATATTTATCAACTAATTCCGAATATTTTTGTTGTAATCTTTTAAAAAAATCACTTTCAATTTTTTTTGCCATATCAAACTCCTTATTTTTAAATTGATGATTATATTTTTTATAAATTAGAAACTTTTATAAAGGATTCTATTTTCTTATTTGGTTTATCAAAAATATCTACAGCAGAACCGTAATGTATTAATTTACCATCTGATATAATAATAATTCTATCAGCCAAAGCTTTTGCTTGAGAAAAATTATGGGTAACGAATATTGTTGTAAGGTTAAGGTGCTTGTGTAGTTTAAACAATTCATCTCTTATTTCCGTTGAATTTCTAGGGTCTAAACTTGATAAAGGTTCATCTAGTAGTAAAATTTTAGGCTCAGCAATCAAAGCTCTCGCTAATCCTACTCTTTGTTTTTCTCCTCCACTTAAATCTTTAGGATATCTATTTTTAATATTTATTATTTTCAAAAGATAAAGCATCTTCTCAACTTTTTCTCTAATAATATTTCGGGAATATTTTCTGACTTTTAATCCAAAAGCAACGTTATCAAAAACCTTCATGTGGGGAAAGAGATGTACATCCTGCATTAAATATCCAATATTTCTTTCTTCAGTAGGTACTTTATCCATATTTTTATTATTATAGTAAACATTTCCAGAATACTCATTTAGTCCAGAAATTACATTGAGTAATGTGCTTTTTCCCGCTCCTGAAGACCCTAATATTACAATAAGTTCACCAGATTCAATTTCAATATTTATATTTTTAAGACAGTATGGTGTATAAATATTTTTTAATTTTATAATTGACATTTTTACCTCCATTCCCCTATCATTTTATTTTCAAGCCATAAAAAACCTCTATGAAAAGAAAGACACATAATAGAAAGTACTCCTAAACATACCATTATTACATCAACTCTTATTAAGGATTCTGCATTAATCAATAATGACCCTATACCACTTGGTACTGCAAACATTTCTGCTGCTATAACTGTCCTCCATACCATTCCTGATTCCTGACGTAGTCCTGAAAAAATATTTGGTAGTGCCATAGGTATTATTACTTCTTTAAGAGTATACTTAGATGATGCTCCTAATACTTTAGCTGATTTTATATATTCTTCTTTGACTTCCTTTATTCCTGTTAAGGTATTATATGTTACAGGAAAAAAAGCACATATAAATATTAAAGTAATTGGTAACTTATTATTTATTCCTATCCATAGTATTAATAGAGGTAGCCATCCTAATGTTGGAATAGGATATAAAATACTTAAAATAGGTTGAAGACTTTTTTCAAATATTTTATTTGAACCCATAAGTATTCCGGTAATTATTCCTGCTATACTGCCTAATACAAGACCTACTACAACTCTCCAGAGGCTTGCCAGCAAACTGCTTATAAGAACTCCATTTTTTAGAAGGTTAAAAAACTCAAATACTACCTTGACTGGAGTTGGAAATAAAGGTGTCTGTGCAGCATATCCTAATATTTGCCATATAATTATAAAAACAGCAATAGGTACAACAGAAATCATATTATTTTCTTTGAATTTTATTTTCATATAATCGATTCCTTAATTTAAAAGCATTATTTCATTAACATTAAATTTTTCTTTTATATATCCTAAATAATACATTTCATCTATAATTTTCTGTATTTCTTCTACATCTATATTTGTTGTTACTCTAAGTTTTTTCATTGATTCTTCTGCTATCAGTGAAGTTACTTCAATATCTGCTTCTGGATTTTTAGTTTCTTCTTTAGCAATTGTTTGATTTATATTTAGCACTTCAGATATAATTTCTGCAGTTTTTTTTGGATTTTTCCCAATTGAATCTACGCTTTTTTTATTTATTCTTTTCAACTTTTTTATAATATCAGGTTGTTCTTTTATTAGATTATCCGTTGCAACAAGTACACTTCCTTGCATATCCTTCCATATATCATCACTTTTTACAAGCATTTCCATTCCTTGAAATTGTGATGCTAATGTTGCAAAATGTTCAGGTACAAAAATAGCATCCACTTGACCATTTCTAAGAGCCATAATCTGTTTTGTTGCATTCATACGAACTGTATTGTTTAAAATTTTATTTGAATTTAAATTTTCTTTTTCGATTAAAATCATCATCAAAAAATCCGTAGTTGTTCCTTTTCTTCCGTTTGCAATTGTAATGTTTTTGTTTTCCAAATCTTTTAGTTTCTCTATTTTTTCTTTATTAACTACTAAACCATAACCATTCTTATGAGTTCCAGATATGATTTTTATTGGTACTCCAGCGTTTGCATATGCTGAAATTGCAGGAACTACACACATATATCCTACATCAAATTCTCCTTGACTAAATGCTGCCGCAAGATTTACTCCACTTACATATATATTTGTATTTTCAATTAATAAACTTTCTTCTTCAAAAAAATTATTTGATTTAGCATAATAATATGTTGCTGCATGATTTGTGTATTCAACTGCTATTTTAATTGCATTATCTTTATCTATATTCGCTTTTTTTGTTTTGGTACATCCAAAAGTAAATAATAATCCTATTATACAGGTAAGTAATATTAGCTTTTTCAAGTTATCCTCCCATATTTAATTTTTAGTTGAATTTATTACTTATTTTCTTTCCTCTGTTTCTTAAAAAATATTTTAGTAGTATTTGTATTAATAATGATATTAATAAAAGTGTAAATCCTACTACTATGGCTATGTTTATGTCTTTTTCCATTGATGAGTATATTAGTAGAGGTAGAGTTTGTGTTGTTCCTCTTAGGTTCCCAGCAAACATTATCGTTGCTCCAAATTCAGATAGCATCCTGGATAGAGTTATTATTGTAGCTGATAGTATTGCTGTTTTGTTTTGTGGTAGTATTATTTTGAAAAAAATCTGTGTTTCGTTTAGTCCTAAAATTTTACCTGTATTTACAATTTCTTCTTCCATTCCTTCTAATGAGGTTTTGATATTTTTTAAAAATAGGGGTCCTCCTACAAATATCTGTGCCATGCATACTGCAATTATTGTAAAGGGTATATTTATTCCTATATTATCTAGTAGTTTACCTACAGTTCCGTTTGAGCCAAAGGTTATAAGTAGTATTAGTCCTGATACAGATGGTGGTATAACTAATGGAAATTCTGCTATTGAAAATATTGCTTTTGTATAAGTGCTTTTGTTTATATAGTAGTAGTATACACTTGGCAGTCCTAATATTAATACTATAATTAGGCTTGTAAATGAACTTATTATTGATATTTTAAGTCCATCAAAGTATAAATCATTGAATATTTCTATGCTTATAGAGCTTAAAGATATCCATGTATAGGAAAACAAAGGTACAGCAAAAAATATTAAAATTAATAATATTGTTAAAGATCCAACTTTTTTTATCCAGTTAGTTATCATTTTCCAAATCCACAGTTTGGGTATGTACATATTTCACAGTCTCTACATAGACCGCTGTGTCCTAGTTTAACAATATATTCTTTTGTTATTTTTTCTCCTACTAATACTTTTGGTAGTACTAGGTCAAATGATGTTCTTTTTGAATACATTACGCATCCTGGTAGTCCTAATATTGGTATATTATCCAGATATGCTACTAGTAGCATTGCTCCTGGAAGGGATGGTGCTCCGTATGTTATAAGATTTCCTCCTAAGCTTTTTATTGCCGAAGGGGTTAAATCATCGGGATCCACCGACATTCCTCCTGTACATAGTATTAAGTTGTATCCTTTGTCTATATAGTTTTTAATTTCTTTTTTTATGATTTCTTTATCATCATAAACAATCTTTTGGTCAATTTCATACTTACCATATTCTTTAAGTTTTTTTCTAAGTACCGGTCCAAAGGCATCTTTTATTCTCCCTTTGTAGATTTCTGATCCGGTCGTCACTATTCCTATCTTAAATTCTTTATATCTTTTTATCTTTAATAGGGTTTTTCCTTGTACTTCTCTTTCAAACTCCTTTATTTGTTTTTCATCTACTACTAATGGAATAACTCTTGTTGATGCTATAAGTTCACCTTTTTTTACCGGAATATTTTCATGAATTGTTGAAAAAATTATTTCTCCTATACTGTTGATTTTTTCTAAAAGTTCTACATCTATCTTTAAAAGTCCTTCTGTTTTTGCTATAAAGTTTATCTTTCCTTCTTTTACTTCTGTGTAGGTAAAGTCTTCATCATTTGATACTGCTTTTAGTATTCTATGGGCTGCTTCGTTTTCATGGAGCATTCCTTCTTTTTTCTCATATATATATATATTCTCTTTTCCAAGGGATTTTAATTTTTCTATATCTTCTTCCTTTATTACATGTCCTTTTCTAAAGGGGGTATCTTTTACTACTCCTGGTATTATTCTAGTGATGTCATGTGATAATACATGTCCAACTGCTTCTTCTACTTTTATTGTTTTCATTAGTTCACCTTCTTTTATTTATTATAATTATAATTAATTTTACAATTCCTCTTCTACAAAATAAAAAATCTTCCATTAGGAAGGTTTTATGCACTACAAAAGTACTATAGTCTATTTCTAAACTTCCTAACCTGCCATTAATAATTATATCCGCAGCAGTACCTCTTAGTTCACAGTCCCCCTCTCAGCTCATAGGATTATGGATTACCCCTAATCATCGCCCTGAAGGTTTCTCCCTGAAAAGGAAGGGCTTCGCCCCGCGTTTATTCTTTTTTTAGATGATATTTTATGCTAAAGATTTACCGAAAAAAATTTATCGGCTTTATCATATGTAAAATCATTATTTAACATCTTTTCTATG
>CAZNLP010000024.1:5366-19011 GCA_964574015.1 uncultured Clostridia bacterium
TATATCATAATGCAGTATAGCTTCCAATACTCCTCCACCTATGGCTCTGGCCTTATCTGATATGATTGTACAGCTTTCTATTTTATTTCTTGGGTCTATATCTCCGATTTTCATTCCTTTATGCACTCTTAAATCAGGCTGTATCATTCCTCTTATTATTCCTGATATTTTTGCTTTTACATCTTGTCCTTCAACTTCAGCTATTACATCTTCTTTTTCTACAGAGGATTTTATGTCTTTGATTACTTTTACTTTACCTTCTGCAGGAGAGTAGATAACTCTTTCTGTTGTGAATCCTAATGTGTTTCCAGGTTTTCCAGTATTTGGTTGTGCTTTTCCTTTATATATTAATCTTCCTAGGTTGTGTCCTCTGTTTGTTTCTACTACTACATCTACATCTTCTCCTGCTGTAAATCCAGGTCCTAGTCCTATTACTAAATCTGCCATATCTTTTTGTGTTCCTAAGTTTTTCTTTGCTAGTATAGCATCTACTACTATCTTCGGTTTTATTTCTTTTATTGTCTCTCCATCTGGATCAACTACTACTGGTATTTTATAGTTTTCATGGGCTTTTTTAATTTCCTGTAAGTTTTTACAAAGTTTTGCTCTTACTCCTTCTATTTCAACTTCTCTATCGTATATACATTGGGAGTATGATACAGTTCTTCTTATTGATGTTGGTTTTTCTATTTCTAGCACTACTACTTTGTATCCAGATTTATAAAGTCTATAGATAGTTCCTGAGGCTATATCTCCTCCTCCTCTTACTACTGCTAAATCTCTATATTTCATAGTTCACCTCTGATATTTCTTTAAAACTTTTTCCTGTTTTTTTACTTTTTACTTTTAGTATCTCTGATACTATACTTAATGCTATTTCTTCTGGAGTTTGTGTTCCTATATCTAATCCTATCGGTGCATATATTTTTTTTATTTCATCTTTGTATCCATTTTTTTCTAGTTTTTTAAATGTTGTTATTACCTTTTTTTTGCTTCCTATCATTCCTACATAAGATGGGTTTGTTTTGATTATTTCTTCTACACATTCATAGTCGTGTTCGTGACCTCTTGTTGCTATTACTACACTGTATTTATCATCTACTTCAAGTTCTTTAATACCTTGTACAAAGTCCTTGTTTATAATTTGTAATGCATTTGGATATCTTTCTTTGTTTGCAATTTTTTCTAAATCATCTATTACTATATATTTATAGTTTAGTATGTCTATATATTTTGATATTGAGTAATTGATATGTCCACCACCTAATAATAATATTATTGGCTCGGCATTAATTACATCTATAAATACTTTAGCTTTTCCTCCGCATATCATTTTTAGATTGTCTCTTCCAGATCCATCTAGGTTGTAGTCTAATATCTCTGTTTTATTTTCTTTTAGACATCTTAATGATTCTTTAATAACTGCCTGTTCTAATGCTCCTCCTCCTATAGTGCCATAGGTTGTTTTGTCAGCCCTTATTATCATTTTTGCTGAATCATTTCTTGGTGTTGAACCGTCTGTTTCTATAAGTGTAGCTAGTGCAAAAGTTTTGTTTTCTTTTTCTAGTTCGTTAGCTTTTTCGAATATTCTCATATTTCCTCCCGTATATAAAACCATATATAAAAAACCTTCCATTAGGAAGGTTTTTTTCACTACAAAAATACTATAGTTTATCTCTAAACATTCCTAACCTGCCATTTACTTTTAGTACGCAGCAGTACCTCTTAGTTCATAGTCCCCTTCTCAGCTCATAGGTTTATGGATTACCCCTATTCATCGCCCTGAAGGTTTCTCCCTGAAAAGGAAGGGCCTCGCCCCGCGTTCATTAAGTTTTTTTTATTATATCATACTTTATAAAAAATGTCAGTGTTCTTCATTTATTGTATCATACGTAATTTTTATATCTGATTTTTTATCTATATCTTTATTTTTGCTATTATTAAACTTAACTTCGATTATATCCTTTTTATATTTATCGAGTAGTAATCTACCTCCTTTATCACCCTCTGTTTTTAATAATTCAATTTTATATTTAACTGGAAATATAGTAGGACTACTTTTTTTTCCATTGAATACAGGTAAAATAATTTTTTCGCAACTATTATTTTTAAAATTATTTATCAAATTATTTATTATATCTATATTTATTAGAGGTTGATCACCCATTAAAAACAAATATCCTTTCGTATTTTTATTACTTGTTTTTATGCCTATTTTCATTGATTCTGACATTCCTTTATAAGCTTTCTCGTTTTTTATCTTTTTTATTTTATTTTCTTGTATAATATTATTGATTTTTTCATTTCTATAAACAAGAATTACTTCATCCAAATCTGAATTTACAGCGTTATCACACACCCATTCAATAATAAATTTTCCATTTATTTTATATAGCAGCTTATCTTTTTTACCAAATCTTTTAGAGTATCCAGAGGCCAAAATTATTCCTGATATCATTGTAATTCCTCAATTTCTATTACATTATTTACAAACTCGCTATCTCTTTCTTCTATATGTTTTTTTATTTCGCCTACTATACATTTATTAGCTTTATTGACTTTATTCAATACCAAAATATTTCTATTAGCCTTATATTTAAATAAACCTTTTTTATTAGTTATAAGATTTATAATACTTTCTTTATCTATTAACTCATTTTCTTTTTTGTTTGTTATTTTCAAAAACTCTCTTAATCCAAATACATTTTCTTCACATATTTTTGATCCATAAACATCAATTCCTACTACTCCTATTAACAAGCTTGTTTTTTGAGGTACTACTGGTTCATTTTCTCTTGGAGCTTTTATTGATTTTCTATTTGCTCCATCACCTTCTACTATTATATAATCAAAAATGTTTTTCAAATAAATCTCATTAATTTCTTTTTTTGTATAACCCTTAATCTTATTATCCTTTATTGTTTTGTAGCCTGCTACTATTATTTGTCCTTTAACTTTAGGAATATTCTTAATATCTCCTATATATATATATACATCCTTTCTATCTGGTATATAAATTTTTGTTGTAGTTGTAATTAATATTTTTTTATTTAATTTTGATAATTTATTTGCAATATCAAACATAATGCTGGTTTTTCCTCCAGCACCTATAATAGTAATTAATTCTCTTTTATTAAGATTAATTCCTAAGTCATTTATTTCAATCAAATAATCACCTTAATTCTTTTATATTAATTACTATTATAATTCTTTTTTTCTTTTTCTGTCAAACTAAAAACTTAACAAAAATCCCTACTTGATTTCAAGCAGGGATTTAAAGGAGAATTTTCTTCTATTCTGTTATTTTAGCAAAAGCGTCATCTAATATCTCAACAGCCTTCATTATCTGTTCTTCTGTTACTACCAAAGGAACCAAAAATCTTATAACATTTCCTCTTGTTCCTGCACTTAAAAGTATTAATCCCTTATTTAAGCACTCTTTAATTATCTTTCCTGTTTCCTCTTTAGCTGCTACTTTAGTTTCTCTATCCTTAACCAACTCTATAGCAAGCATAATTCCTCTTCCCCTAACATCACCTATGATTTCATATTTATCCTTAAGTTTGTTAAGTTCATCTCTGAAGATATCGCCTAATCTTTGCGCTCTATCTGAAAGTTTATCTCTCTGCATTACTTCTATAACTTTAAGAGCTGCAGCTGCTGCTACAGGATTTCCACAGTAAGTTCCACCTATTCCTCCTACATGAGCTGCTTCTATTATTTCAGCTCTTGCTGTTACAGTGGATAATGGCATACCTCCTGCTATTGATTTAGCAGTAGTTACTATGTCCGGTTCTACATTCCAATGTTCAATAGCAAAAAGTTTTCCCGTTCTACCGTAGCTTGTTTGTATTTCATCTGCTATCAATAAAATCCCGTGTTCGTCGCAAAGCTCTCTCAATTTTGTGATGTATTCATCTGGAGGCAGTACAAATCCACCTTCACCTTGTAAAGGTTCTATGATAATTGCAGCAACCTCAGAAGGATCTACTACTTCTATAAAAAATGATTCAAACTGGTCTGCACAGTAAAGATTACAACTTTCTCTTTTTTTGTCGTAAGGGCATCTATAACAGTAAGGGAACTGCATTCTATGAATACCAGGAGCAAATGGTCCAAATTCAAATTTATATGGTTTAACCTTGCTCGTTAATCCCATAGTTAAATTAGTTCTTCCGTGGAAAGCACCTGTAAAAGCAATTACTTCTGTTCTTTTTGTATATTTTCTTGCTATTTTAACAGCATTTTCAACTGCTTCAGCTCCACTATTAACCAGCATAGTTTTTTTCTTGAAATTTCCCGGAATAAGCTCATTAAGTTCTTCCGCAAGTTTTATATACTGTTCATATAAAACTACATTTATGCTCGTATGCAGAAATTTTTCGCTTTGATCTTTAATTGCTTGGATAACCTCCGGATGAGAATATCCAATATTAAGAACTCCTATTCCTCCTACAAAATCAAGAAAGACATTACCATCCACATCTTCAATTAGTGCGCCTTCACCTTTGTTAGCAAAAATAGGCGCTCCTTGCGATACACCTTTAGGTACATTTTCTTCTCTCTTTATCAACAATTCCTTACTTTTTGGTCCTGGTATTTCTGTTTTTATTTTAGGTCCAACAAGGCTCATATTCATACCTCCTAATTTTTTGAATTATTTTTCCCAGATTTCTTCATCAGTTGGCACTTCTTTATTTTCTAAAAATTTACCAATTCTTGATACATTTATCATATGCTTGTAAGTAAAGTTTTCTGATATTATATTGTTACCCCATGTTCCGCAACCTAATGTAGTAGTAGGAGCAAACCCATTTTGCAAACTACCTCCTGCCGTAGTAGAACTTGGCTGGTTTATTACAAATCTACTTACAGTTATATACAGTCCTGCTTTCTTTATATTCTCATCATTATTAGAATGTATTGAACATGTATGACCTTTTCCTTCAAGTTCTAAGTTTGTTTGAGCTATATCTATAGCTTCATCAAAATCTTTATAAGTGTAAATCGCAAGCACAGGGCACATTTTTTCTTTGCTCAATAGATCCTTGTCACCAGGACCCTTAGCTTTTGCCATTATTACCTTAGTTCCTTCAGGAACCTCTACATCAGCTAAATTTGCTATCTTTTGTACACTCTGTCCTACAGTATATTTACTGTTAGCATTATTTTCAAAAATAGTATTTCTTAATTTTTCTACGTCATCTTCATCTTCGATAATAAATGCTCCGTTTTCTTTGAATATATCTAAAATCTTCTGTTCATCTTTTTCTGGAATTATTACACTTTGTTCTCCAGAACATATTATTCCATTGTCAAATTTTCTACCTACAATTATTTTTGGTGCTGCATCTTCATAATCGTATCCTTCATCAATTATACATTGAACATTTCCAGGACCTACACCGTAAGCAGGCTTACCGCTGCTGTATGCTGCTTTAACCATTCCAGCTCCACCGGTAGCTATTACTACATCAACTGTTTTCATAAGTTCGCTTGTTAGTTCAATACTCGGTTCCTCTATATTTTGTATTATATTTTCCGGTGCTCCCAGCTTACTTATTGCCTCATTGATATAATCGACGGTTATTTTACTAGTCTTTTTGGATCTTGGGTGAGGTGCTACTATAACTGAATTTCCGCCTTTTAAAGCAAACATAGCATTACTCATTGCTGTAACAGTTGGGTTAGTAGTTGGTGCTACAGCTCCTATAACTCCTATAGGTTTTGCTATTTCAGTTATGCCTTCTTCTTCTATTTCTCTAAGTATACCTATGGATTTTTTGTCTCTAAGATCATTCCAGATAACTTTTGATTTTCCTTTGTTTTTAGCTACCTTGTCTTCATAAACTCCCATCTGGGTTTCATCCACAGCTATTTTAGCAAGTTCTTCTGCATTATCATAAACTACCTTTGCTATCTCTCTTACTATTTCATCTACTTTTTCCTGGCTAAAAGTTTCAAATTCTTTTTGAGCTTTTCTTGCCTTTTCCATCATTTCACTAATTTTAATTTGACTCATATAATCCTCCTTAAGAATTAATTTTTTATGTTAAAGTTGTTTTACCTTTTAGAGCTCAACCACACAGAAGTTGAGCTCTTCAAGTTTCTTATTGGCTTCAATAACACAAATTTATGGAAGTGCATTAAATAAGCAGCCATATAAGGAACCTAAACATTGAATTCATAATAGAATTAAATCTAAAATATAAAAACATATTTATCTAATATAAGGATAGTTGTAAGTTGACTTTTCAATGTTCAGGTACAATAAAATGAATTTAGTTCTGAGCAGAACAAATACATTAATAATATAATGCATAAAGTATGCCAGAAAATAATTCAGTTCAATTTTTTTTTAAAGCCTTGATGCTACTGGTTTACAATTATTATACAGTCTGTTTAAATTAAATAAGTATATATTTTATAAGTTTTAATTCATATTTGTATTTCATATTTGAATTAAAAATAAGTGTTTAAATCATATTTGATTTAAACACTTATTTTTATTCTTTTATATATTTCTTTATTTTTCGATAAGCAGTTGGTTGACTTATTCCTAGTTTTTTTGCAACTTCATAAGAATTTTTATGCTCTTTATAAGCTGAAGTAATCATTTTTCTTTCTATATCTTCTACTGCTTCATTAAGGGTTTCATACTTTTCGAAAATTAAATCATCTTCCTCTTTTAGAAATTTATCCATCAAATCTTCAGATAAATCTTCTTCACTTATAAAATCACCTTCACTTACCAGCACTAATCTTTCAACTACATTTTTTAACTCTCTTATATTTCCATGCCATCTGTATTTATGGAATTTCTTTAAAATTTCTTTTGAGAATTTTTTGTTTTCTCCGTATTTTTTATTATATTCTCTAAGGTAGTAGTATGCTAAAATATCAATCTCATCGTTTCTTTCTCTTAAAGGTGGTATATTTATTTGTACACCTTTTATCCTATAGTATAAGTCTCTTCTAAAGTCTCCATTTTCTACTTTTTTTTCTAAATTTTGATTTGTAGCAGTAATCAATCTAAAGCTTACTTTAATTTCTTTGTGTCCACCAATTCTTCTGAATTTCTTTTCCTGAATTACCCTCAGTAGTTTTGATTGTAAACTTGCAGATAATTCTCCTATCTCGTCAAGAAAAATAGTTCCCTCATTGGCAAGTTCAAGTAATCCTGTTTTCCCTTTTTCTGATGCACCTGTAAAGGCTCCCTTTTCATATCCGAAGAGTTCCGACTCTAAAAGTGATTCCGGTATTGAACTACAGTCTATTACTTGAAAAGGACCTTCTTTAAATGAGCTCTTGTTATGAATGTATTCTGCCAAAACCGATTTACCGACTCCTGATTCACCAGTTAAAAGAAGATTTATACTACTTTTTGAAACCTTTTCTATGAGATCTTTAATTCTTATCATTTCTTTCCCTATAAAAAGAAGGTCTCCACTTGTTTGCTTCTGGTGTTCTATTTCAAGCTCTTCATATTTGCTCGACCAGTAATCAATTAAAATATTTTTATCTTCAAGCTGATTTTTTAAATCAGTAAGCTCCGTTAAATCTCTTGAATTAGTAACGACTCTTTTTATCTCATTGTTTTCATCGAATATAGGCATAGCCGTAGCGAGTATTTTCTTGTCAGCTATTGTATTCTGTATCATCGATTCGGTTTTTTTAGTTTTTAATACTAATCCTGTTACTGTTGGAGAAAAAACCAGTTTATTCTCCAACTCTCTAACATTTTTACCAATGAACTCTTCTCTTTTTGTATTATATAACCTTTCACATCCTTTATTGGCAAAGATTACATTCCCATCTTTATCTGCTATAAATATTTCATCCTGTATAGAGTCAAGTATCATTTTAAATTCATCGTTTATTTTTGCTATTTCTTCATTAAAATTTTTCTTAGTTTTTTTATAGTAATGAATAAAAATAGCTACATAGTTTTTTTCATGAAGGCTTTTTACAATCACTTCTTCATCTTCAACTACCAGTTCTTTTGTCATTTCTTCTTTCACAAAATCATCTATTAAATTATCAATATTTTTAATTCTGATTTCAGTTTGAAAAATTATATTGTTACTTTTATCAAATATAATTACATCAGAATATATATCCTTGATATATTTTTCTATGTAATCTTTTACAATAAGCATATCTACCTCCAGTTTTACAAAATTAATTATAAAATTACAGTCTGTGTTAATTTTATAATTATTTAAGATTTTTTTCAACTTATCTATTCTTTTTGATTAAATATTTTTTTCTGGAATGTAAATGTAGAATTATTCTAAACTTTTCACAGCTCTTTTTAAATTTTTCATAGCTTTTTCTAAATTTTCTCTAGGGCAAGCAATATTTAATCTCATGTAACCGGATCCTTCTTCACCAAACCAATGTCCTGAGTCCAAAGCTATATTAGCTTTGTTTATAAACAGGTCATCTAACTTATCATCATCTAAGTTAAGTTTTTTGCAGTTAATCCACATTAAATAGGTACCTTCCAATTTTTTAGTTGAAATTCCATGAATATTTTTTTCCAGAAATTCTTTTACAAGATCCATGTTTTCTTCAAGGTAAGACAGCAGTTCTTCCAACCATATTTCTCCTTTTTTATATACAGCTTCCGTAGCTACCTTACTAAATACGTTCGGCATATTTAATGACAGCACCTCTTTTTCTTTTATAAATTTATCTCTAATTATTTTATTTGGAATTATACAATAGGAAGAGTGCAGTCCTGCTATATTAAAAGTCTTACTTGGTGCCATACATGTTATACTGTTCATTTTTAATTTATCAGATATTTTCGCAAAAGGTACATGTTTATTATTGCCATAAATTAAATCTGCATGTATTTCGTCAGAAATTACTAAAACCTCATTTTCTTCACAAATTCTACCAAGTTTTTCGAGTTCTTCTTCATTCCATACCCTCCCAACAGGATTATGAGGATTACTCATAATTAAAAGCTTTACTCTGCTATCCTTTACTTTTTCCTCTAAATCTTTAAAGTCCATAAAATATTCGTCATCTATATTTATCAAAGGATTATTAACAATTTCTCTATCATTTCCCCTTATTACCTTTGAAAAAGGATAATAAACAGGGCGCTGAATTATTATCTTATCTTCCGGTTCTGTAAACCCTTTAATTATAACAGATAAAGCTGGAACTACTCCAGGCATATATTCTATCCATTCTTTTTCAACTTTCCATTGGTGCTTATTTTTTATCCATTTTATTATTGACTCATAGTAGTTTTCATCTAATCCTGTATAACCAAATATACCATGTTCTGCTCTATTTTTTATTTCATTTATAAGAAAATCAGGAGCCTTAAAATCCATATCTGCTACCCAAAACGATAGCAGATCCTTTCTTCCAAATTTCTCTTCTAAAGCTTCGTATTTTAAAGCAGTTGTTCCATCACGATTTATTATTTTGTCAAATTCATACATTTCTTACTCCCATTCTATCGTGGACGGCGGTTTTGAAGTAATATCATACACTACTCTATTTACATCATCTACTTCGTTTACTATTCTATTTGATACTCTTTCTAAGACTTCATAAGGTATTCTAGCCCAATCCGAAGTCATACCGTCTGTACTTGTAACAGCTCTTAAAGCTATTGTATGAGTATAAGTTCTTTCGTCTCCCATAACTCCTACACTTCTAATATTAGGTAAAGCTGCAAAATACTGCCAAATTTGACCTTGAAGTCCTGCTTTTTTTATTTCATCTCTAAATATAAAATCTGCTTCTCTTACTATGTGAAGTTTTTCTTCTGTTATTTTTCCTAAAACCCTTATTCCTAAACCTGGACCTGGAAAAGGCTGTCTTTCAACTATTTCTGAAGGTATACCAAGCTCTTTTCCAACTTTTCTAACTTCATCTTTAAAAAGTTGATCTAAGGGTTCTATAAGTTCAAAATCAACATCTTCAGGCAATCCTCCTACATTATGATGGCTTTTAATTACAGCTGCTGTATCTGTTCCACTCTCTATAACATCAGGGTATATAGTCCCTTGAACAAGATAATCTATTTGCCCAAATTCCTCCCTAAGTTTTTCTTTTTCTTCTTCAAAAACTCTTATGAATTCTTCTCCAATTATCTTTCTTTTTCTTTCAGGATCTTCAATGTCTATTAATTTACCTATAAATCTTTCCTGAGCATTTACTCTAATAAGATTCATATCAAATTTTTCTTTGAACACTTTTTCTACCTGATCACCTTCGTTTTTTCTTAAAAGACCGTGATCAACAAAAACACAAATTAAATTTTTGCCTATAGCTTCATGAACTAAAACTGCTGCTACTGAAGAATCGACTCCTCCAGATAGTGCACAAAGGGCTTTTTTATTTCCTACTTTATCTTTAATTTCTTTTATGGTTTCCTGAGCAAAACTTCCCATAGTCCAATCCTGCTTTGTATTACATATTTCAAACAAGAAATTTTCGATTATATTTTTACCAAAGTCCGTATGCTGTACTTCCGGATGAAACTGTACTGCATATATTTTTTTATCATCATTTTTTATTGCCGCTGCTGGACAGGTATCAGATTTTGCAGTTACTTCAAAACCTTCCGGTGGCTCTTCAATATAATCGGTGTGACTCATCCAACACTTCATTTCTTCATTTATATTTTTAAAAAGACCTTTCTTATCTAAAATATCGAGTTTTACTCTACCATATTCTCTTTTATCAGCTCTACTTACCTTTCCATTAAAATTCTGAGCTATAAACTGACCGCCGTAGCATATACCTAAAATCGGTATATCCAAGTCAAAAATATTTTCATCTGCCTTTGGTGAGTTTTCAGAATATACGCTTGCCGGTCCTCCTGATAGTATTATTCCTTCAGGCTTCTTCTCTTTTATTTTACTGATTTCAGTATTATATGGTACTATTTCACAGTACACCTTTGCTTCTCGAACTCTTCGCGCTATTAACTGACTGTACTGTGCTCCAAAATCTAATATTAATATCATATTTGCCTACTCCTTATTTATTTAACTGCTAACACTGTAGTTTGATGATTCTTTTGTAATATGAATATCATGAGGATGGCTTTCTTTAAGTCCTGCTCCTGTGATTTTTATGAATTGTGCGTTATCAACAAGTTCATGTAAATCCTTTGCACCGCAGTAACCCATACCGGCTCTCAATCCTCCAACCATTTGATATACAACTTCTGAAATTGGACCTTTATAAGGTACTCTTCCTTCAACACCTTCAGGAACAAATTTTTTGCTATCTTCCTGGAAGTATCTATCCTTGCTTCCCTGATTCATTGCACCTTCTGAGCCCATTCCTCTATAAACTTTATATCTTCTACCTTGATATAGTACCGTCTCCCCTGGGCTTTCTTCTGTTCCTGCAAATAAAGAACCTATCATTACAACACTTGCGCCAGCTGCCAGGGCTTTAGGTATGTCTCCAGAAAACTTAATACCTCCATCTGCAATAATTGGTATATTGTGTTTGTTAGCTTCCTCTGAACATTGAAAAACAGCAGTAAGCTGTGGCACTCCAACTCCGGCTATTACTCTAGTTGTACATATTGATCCCGGTCCTATGCCTATCTTTACACAATCTGCTCCAGCTTCCGCTAAAAATTTCACACCTTCAGGAGTAGCTACATTTCCTGCTATTACCTGAATATCTGGGTATTTTTCTTTTATATTTTTTACAGCTTCATATACTCCTTTAGAATGTCCGTGAGCCGTATCAACAACTACTACATCAACTTTTGATTTTACCAATGCATCTACTCTATCCATCACATCATCTGTAACCCCTACTGCCGCACCAACAAGTAGTCTTGATTTATAATCCTTAGCAGCATCAGGATACTTTATGGATTTTTCTATATCCTTTATAGTTATCAAGCCTGCCAAAGTCTGGTCGTCGTGTATTAAAGGAAGTTTTTCTATTTTATGCTTTTTCATTATAGAAAGAGCATCCTCCATACTTATCCCTTCTTTAGCTGTTATTAAACTTTCTTTAGTCATAGAATCATTAATTCTTTTCTTTAAATCATTTTCAAATCTTACATCTCTATTTGTTATGATTCCTATAAGTTTTCTATCTTCGTCAACTATTGGAACTCCAGAAATTCTATACCTGCTCATGAGTTCCAGAGCATCCTCCACTAAGTGATCTGGAGATAAAAAAAATGGATCTGTAATAACTCCGTGCTCAGACCTTTTAACCTTGTCTACTTCTAAAGCCTGTTCTTCTATAGACATATTCTTGTGGATTATACCGATCCCACCTTCTCTTGCCATGGCTACGGCCAGTCTTGCCTCAGTTACAGTATCCATACTCGCGCTCATTAATGGTATATTAAGTTTTATATTTCTAGTTAAATTTGTTTTGATATTTACATCTCTAGGTAAAACTTCTGATTTTGCAGGTAATAGCAGTACATCATCAAAAGTTAAACCTTCTCCGATAAATTTCTCCATCTTAATAATTCTCCTTTCAGTTATTTATCTACAATTTATAAATCTAATTTTATATAAATTATCAAAAAATATCAACTATGTCAACTTGATAGTATGATGAACAACAAATATTTATTGATATTTTAATTCAAACTGATATAATTATTTTATAAAATTATGAAGGAGTGTTTATATGGAAAAAAAAGTTATTGTTGATAGTTGTGTTGATACTAATAAAGAATTAGGTAGTTTCATAGATACTGTCCCTCTTTCTATATTAATCGATGATGAAGAAGTAGTAGATAAAAATTTAGATCAGAAATTTATTTTAAATAAGCTTGCATCTGCAAAAGATACTATAAAAACTTCCTGTCCAAGTCCAAGTAAGTACTACGAAACAATGAAGAAATACAAAGAAAGTTTTGTTGTAACTCTATCTTCAAAATTAAGCGGTTCATACAATGCAGCTGTATTAGGTGCAAAACTTCTTAAAGAAAACTATCCGGAGTTTATGACCCATGTTTTTGATACTAAAAGTGCAAGTGCCGGCGAAACCCTAGTTGCAATAAAAATAAAAGAAATGCTTGATAAAAACATTCCTAGAGAAGAAATTATAGATAAAACAAATGATTACATTGATAAATTAAAAACTCTTTTTGTTTTAGACTCCTATGAAGTTTTAAAAAAGACCGGAAGGTTAAGTAATATTAAAGCAGGAATTCTAAACATACTGCATATCACTCCTATTATGGGATCAACGGAGGAAGGGGCTATTCAGGTGGAAAAAAAGGTTAGAGGTAAGAAAAACGCTCTTAAAAAGTTAGTTGAAATTATTCAAAACTATGATGTTGATTATCCAAATACCGTATTAGGTATTTCCCACTGTAATGCAGAAGAAAAAGCCTTAAATTTAAAAAAAGAAATAGAAAAAGAATATAATTTCAAAGAAGTTAAGATTTTTGAAACAAGAGGCATAAGTACAGTTTATGCAAGCGATGGTGGAATAGTAATAGCTTTTTAATCGAATTCAAAAAAATAAAAAGTTCTCAGTACTGGTAGTATTGAGAACTTTTGTTTTTATAATTATTTTTGTACAGGTGCTTCTACAGGGCAAACACTTGCGCATGCTCCACAATCTATACAAGCATCTTCATCTATTACATATATATCTTCACCTGGGCTTATAG
>CAZNLP010000025.1:0-18218 GCA_964574015.1 uncultured Clostridia bacterium
GTTAATATCAATGCTTCATACATGTGTTGAAGTACAGCATTTGAAATTGTTTCATTATAAACATACGGATCCAAGGCTAAAGTATCACCTGCTAATCCTACTGTAACTTCATAATCTTTCTCAGCTGGTTCCTCAGCTGGCTCTTCATCAGATCCTTCTGCTGGTTCTTCAGCCGGTTCTTCTGCTGGTTCCTCAGCTGGTTGATCTGTTGAACATCCCGCCATCATTCCTAATACTAATACTAGTATTAATAGAATTGATAAAATTTTCTTCATAATTTCCTCCCTTTATTATAATTTTATTTATAAACAAAGTTTCCTTTGTTTTATAACAAATTTATTCACTGATGAAATCTTTAAATTCTTCTTCCAACTGCTCAACTTCATTTCTTGTAGGTTCTAATTTTTCTACACAGTATTTATACAGTATCGTTGTTATTATTTCTATTATGCTAATAGCTGAATGTATTGAGTTGTAAAAAATTAAAGAATCGTTTTCACTATAAAAGGTTATATCGGTATTTTCTTTTAAAGGAGCTGATTTTTTATCGGTTAGCCCAATTATATTATAATTTTTCTTTTTTAAGTATTCGCTAAATTTTAATACGATTTTTGAGTATTTAGGGTATGTAATTGCTATATATAAATCTTCTTCAGAAAATTTCAAGGTTTTTATAAATAGATATGTATTTAAATTACTTAAATCAATAACTTCAACATCAATCCCTAAATTTTCAAGTCTATTCTTGAAGTAGTTGCTTATCCAAACTGATAGTCCTTCGCCATAGATATATACTTTTTTAGCATTATTGATTAATTCTACAGCTTTCTCTAATTCTTCTTCCTTCAGTCCAGACATAGTAATTTGGTGATTTTTAAGTTGAAGGTCTATAATTTTTACAAAAAGATCGTTCTTCATTGTTTCTTTATTGATATTTTCAAATAATTTTTGGGTAGGACTGACTTTTTTAACAATAAGATCTTGATATTTTTGTTTTAAATCTGAAAAGCTACTTAATCCCAAAGATTTACAGAAATTAATTATAGTAACTTCCGTTACTCCAATTTCATCACTAATTTCTTTTAAACTTTTGAAACTAATTTCAGCCTCGTTTTGAAGCATGTAGTCGGCTATTGTTTTTTGTTTTTTACTTAGATTTTTATATTTTGATTTTATAATTTTATCTATCGGCATATTTATTCTCCATTTTTTTATATTATAAGTTAATTGTATCAAAAATACAACAATTTTTTATAGTTTTTTATATATTTATCATTTTTTTTTAATTTATTATAGTGTTTGATATAATTTTACAGTGAAAAACCTTCTTTTTTAGTGCTTTTTCAGGTTTTAATGTTTTATAATATAATATTAGTGACTTATAATTATAAATTGTCAATTTAAAAAATCCCCCTTTCGGGGGATGTAAAGGCTATATTTTTAGTTTTTCTAAGGTTTCTTCAGTTGGTTTTCCAGTCTCATCCCAACCCATATACTTATAGTATTCCTGTTTCATGTCCAGGAATTTTTCTTTATTTAAGGATACTCCCTTTAGAGGTCCTTCTTTAAATGGTTC
This sequence comes from uncultured Clostridia bacterium, assembly GCA_964574015.1. Lineage (GTDB taxonomy): Bacteria > Bacillota > Clostridia > Tissierellales > Dethiosulfatibacteraceae > UBA8670. The sequence goes on from CAZNLP010000025.1 coordinate 1,577, forward strand.
ATAGAATCTTTTTGGCATTTCTTCATGAGATTCGTCTATTCCTAATTCGTAGTTAACCAATCTTGCTAAAGTTATACCTCTTTCTCCAACTTCCAGACACTCTTCTAGAGTAGCATCCCATCCAGTTGCAGAATTAAGTAGTTCCATAAGCTTGTCGATAGGCATAGATCTTTCCGGATCAGGAATAAAATCACACATTCCTGCCATATTAAAGAAGCTGTACCACTTTTCAGCTTTCGCATAGTATTCTGCTTTTTCTTTTCCGTATCCTCTTGGATTAACTGGTTCTGTAATTCCAATTTCTTTTGCTTTTTCAAGTACTGGTCCTTCTGAAGCCATTCCTGTATCGTGAATTATCTGCATATGATCAGCTCCCGTTGGAGATACTGAATATCCCAAACCTACTCCAATTTTTCCTCTTGGTTCATGCATAGGCAGTTCTTGACCTTTAACGTATAATGCAAATTTCTCAGATCCATTTCCAATTTCTTCCGATGCTCTTTTTACACCTTTTGATAGTACTTTACCTAGACCTTTTTTATATGCTATATCTTCTATTAATTTTAGAAGAGCTTTTTCGTTTCCGAAGTTTAGTTCTACTCCATCGGTATCTTCTTTAGTCAAGATTCCATTTTCATAGCATTCCATTGCAAAGGCTATAGTTGCTCCAGTTGATATAGTATCAAGTCCTAAATCGTTGCACATTTCGTGAGCTTTGGCTATAGTTTCTAAATTCCCTATACCGCAAAGAGATCCCATAGATCCAATAGTCTCATATTCAGGTCCTCCAAATTTAGGATCTACTTTTAAGTCTTCTTTATCTATTTCTACAACTCTTTTACATCTAACGGGACAGGCAAAGCATCCTCCACCGCTTTTTAAAATTGTATTTGCCATAGTTTTTCCTGATATTTCTTTAGCTTTTTCAAAGGAACCTTCATTAAAGTTTCTTGTCGGTAGTAGACCGCTTTTTGATAGGTATTCTACTCCTCCTGAAGTGCCGTATTTGTTAAGAGCTCTTGTTGAAGGTACTTCCATGAAATAACCTGCATACCATTTACTTATTTCCAGTATCTTGTCTTTATCTTTAAAGTTTATACCTTTTGTTCCTTTAACAGCAACGGCTTTAAGTTTTTTATCTCCCATTACTGCTCCTAGTCCGTTTCTACCACAAGCATGTTTTAAATCGTTTATTACACAGGCGTACTGTACTTTATTTTCACCTGCCTGTCCTATTTGAGAAAACTTTAGACTTTTATCATTGTTCTCCTCTTTTATAATATCGTTTACCTCACCTGTACCTTTTCCCCATAAATGAGCAGCATCTTTAATTTCAACCTCATCATCTCTAATATAAATGTAAACAGGTTTGTCCGATTTACCTTCTACTATAATGCCGTCCCATCCTGCATTTTTAAGTTCTGGGGCTACAAATCCCCCCGACTCACTCATACCAAATCCTTTTGTAACAGGAGATTTAGCACCCATAATCATTCTTGATGTACCTCCTGTAGGTATTCCTGATAAAATGCCCGTCATAAAATATAAGGGATTTTCTTCAGAGAAAGGATCTGTATTTTTGTCTACATCATTTCTTAAATAATGTGCAACTAATCCTTTGCCACCCATATATTTTCTCATTAGTGATTCTGGTAATTCTTCTGTTTTTATTTCCTTCGTGCTTAAGTTTACTCTTAGTATTTTTCCTGAATATCCGTATACCATATAAACTCTCCTTTCACTATCCTCCGCCAAAAATAGGCAGTATAACTAATTTGTCATCATTTTCAGCAAGATCTTCTAAATTAACCTGTTTTCCATTCAAAAAATAGTTCGCATAGCCGAAGTCATTAAACTTTACCTCTTCTAAAATTTCTTTGATTTTTTTAGGTTTAGAAAAATTCAACTCTACTATCTTTTTTTCAGTAGCTTCTTTTAGAAATACATCGTCTACTTCGACTATCATATTATCCCTTCTTCTTTTTATATTGAAAATATTTTGTAATATTATTATATATTATAATATTATATATGCAAAAATATTTTTAATTGATTTAAAAATATTTTTTATAAATACTGTAAAATTTATTTATAACTTCTTCTTTTCTATGCTTTTCACTTCTTGTACAGATTTTAGCTTCTTCTCCGCATATTATACAGTACCTTGGTTTATATCCTAAGTCCTTTCTGGAAATTGGACTCTTTTCTTTTGTAAGTACATCAATATCATATAAACGTCCGTGAAAAGTATCTTCAATATCTACTGCTAACTCTTTTACCTTTTCAGCATCTTCATCTAAGGCAAAAAAAGCTTCTGGTCCGGATATTTTATCGAAATCAATTCTCTCGTTTATAATTTTTATATTATTGTTTTTAAGGCCTTCATTTATTTCTCTTATTCCTGTTTTAAATATTTTTTTTATTTCATTGTTGTTTTTTTCTAATCCTGGTGTGTTTAAAGTAAATGATATAAGCGTGGAATGATTATTTTGGATCATCTCATTTTGTATTTTAGCTCTTTCTCCTCTACCTTTTAATATTTCTTCAATCCTTATATCGTCTTTCATTATTCTACTTGCCTAACTTCATCAATTATACTTCCATCTCTATATTCTATTAGTCCGACAACTTTATCTGTATATCTTATTTCTTCAGGTTTCTTGGTTATTTTTTCAGCCATTTCTTTTAAAGCATTGATTTCAATTGTTTTAATCTTTGCATCCTTGAGTCTATCTTTGATATCTTTTCTTCTTGGATTTACGGCTACCCCGTGGTCGGTAACTAAAATATCTATAGTACTTCCAGGAGTAACTATATTTAATACTTTCTCTTTTACTGTAGCTATTCTTCCTCTAACTAAAGGTGCTACTACTATGCAAACTTCCGAACCTGCTGCTGTGTCACTGTGTCCACCTGATGCTCCTCGAAGTAATCCATCTGAACCTGTTATTACATTTACATTAAACTTGGAATCTATTTCTAATGCACTCAAGACTACTACATCTAATCTATTAACGGCACAACCTAAATTATTTGGATTTGCATAAAATGATGCATCTATTTCAAAGTGTCTTTTGTTGTTTTTTAACGATGAAACTGCATAAAGATCAAAACTTTGAACGTCTAAAAGTTTTCTAACAAGTCCTTCTTCATGAAGTTTTACTATTTGACCTGTTATCCCACCGAGAGCAAAATCTGCGGTAACCTTCTTTTCAATCATTTTTTCTCTCATATATCTTGTAACAGCTAAGGAAGATCCTCCTGATCCGGTTTGAAATGAAAAGTTTTCTTTGATAATACCGAGAGCATCTATTATTTCTGCTGTTTTTTTTGCTATTAAAAGTTCTTTAGGGTTGCTGACAGCTCTTGTAGCACCGGACATGATTTTTTCTTTTATTCCTATCTTGTCTATCTCTACTACATAATCCACATAGTAGGCAGGCATTGAAAAAGGTAGGGCTATTTCATCTGTCAATATATCTGTAACTACCACAACTTTATCCGCATACTTCATATCTACAAGTGCATACCCTAAAGATCCGCAGGGTGATACCCCCTCAAATCCGTTTGCATTTCCATGAACATCACTGTGAGGTGCTGCAACAAATGCAACATCTATTTTTTCTTCTCCTGATTCTATAGCTCTTGCCCTTCCGCCATGGGATCTAATAATAACCGGTTCATCTAATATCCCTGAAGAAATATCTTCGCCCAGCCTACCTCTTAGACCGCTTGTACATATTCGGCCGATAAGACCTGATTTTATGTATTTTCCAAAGTCGTCGTGAGCAGAAGTTAAAGAACTTGGAAATAAGGTTAAATTTTTAAGTCCTTTTTCATCCAGTAATTCCATAATTTTTCCACCTAAAATATCTCCATTTCTAAAATGATGGTGAAATGATATGGTCATTGAATCTTTTATTTCCAGTTTTTCTATAGTTTTTTCCAAACTTTCTACAACTCTTGTCTTTTTTTGAACTTTTCCCTTATCTTCAAATTTAACGTAATTATTACTTCTCATATTATCACTCCACATAACTTACTCCTGCTAAATCAAGTATCCTTTTAGCTCTATCTATTATAGGTTTATCTATCATTTTTCCTCTTAATGATATAACTCCCTGTCCTTTTTCTTTTGCTTTTTTCATTGTATCCCATATTTCTATTGCTTCTTCTATTTCTTCAACTTTCGGATTATATACATCGTGTACCACTTCTATCTGTTTAGGATTTATTATTGATTTGCCATCAAATCCAAGCTGTTTAATGTGTTCTACTTCCCTTCTAAACCCCTTGATATTATCAACGTCGGAATAAACCGTGTCTATTGCCGCTATATTGTATGCTCTTGCTGCATTTAATATTTGAGATCTCGCAAATAAAAGTTCTGTACCTTCCGGACTTCTTTTAGTTTTAATATTTGTAACGTAATCTTCTGCTCCAAGGGCTATCCCTATCAATCTTTTACTTGATTTTGCAATTTCAGCAGCATTTAAAACTCCCATTGCAGACTCTATTGCAGCCATCATATTAATGCTTCCTTTTTCTATTCCGTATTCCTTTTCAAGTTTATCTATTATCTTTTCAACTTTCCATACATCTTCTGCTTTTTCCGTCTTCGGAAGTCTTATTACATCTGGTTTGGATTGAACTATCAATTTTAAATCTTCCAGACCAAATTCCGTATCCAATCCGTTTATCCTTACAACTGTCTCTATTCCCTGATAATCAACCTGCTTTAGTGCTTCACTTACAAGAAATCTCGCCGAATCTTTTTCTGTTATAGATACAGAATCTTCTAAATCGAACATTATAGCATCCGGTTGGTAGATGTATATATCTTTTATCATTCCCGGTTTACTTCCCGGAACGTAAAGCATAGTCCTTCTTAATCTATCCATTACTTATCCTCCTTACCGGCTCTATAAAGGGCAGTTTTTACTCTTGCTGCTATTGTAAAATCCAGTGCTCCTTTGTCGTTTAAGTTTATACACGCATTATTAATATTGTTTTCTTCAAGAATTTCACTTACCAATTTTTCGATGTGTTTCCCGTACTGTTTCATTACATCGCTCTGTAGGTTAATTTCAAGTCCTCTGTCCCAGGGAATAACTTCAACCATTATATCGCTGGATTCCATAGTTCCTGCAACAGCTCTTTTTTTTAATTTCATAAAGTCCTCCTTTTAGATTTTAAATACCGGTATGTTGGTACAGGTACAAGCTCTTTTAATATATCGAACTTTGACTCTTTTGCTAGTTTTCTTACCTTCGACGCACTTATTACTTCATCTTTGTTTGCTAATCTTTCAACTTCCTCTATCTCAACATTGTACTTCGGAAGTATTTTATGTATTTTTTTATTATAGTAGGATGTGAGACTGCAGTAAGGTTCACTTCCTATATATCTTTTTTTTATGTTCAATGTTTTTGAAATATACTTACCAAATATATTTAAATCCAAGTCACAATAGTTTTCAACCCAGTCGTTGTAGGTTTTAGTAAAGTATGAAGGAAAGGTAGAAGAAGATATAATATAGTCTCCTCCTTCTATTATTTTGACGTTTTTTAAATGTTGTGTGCTTTTTTCAGCCAACTCAAATCTTACTTCAAAGGGTATTTCAGATTTATCTTCAGAAACTACAAATATGTATACAAAATCATTTTCTTTCGATGCCTTTTCAATCAGATATAGATGACCCTTTGTAATAGGATTAAGATTCATTACTACAGCAGCATTATTTTTATTATTCTTATTTTTATGTTCCTCTATTTTTTTTATATAGTTTTGAAATTTATATTTACTATTTTCCATCAAAACTATATTTTCTGTAGAATATATTTCGTAAAATCCTAAACTTTTAAGTTTATCCTTATTGCATATTCCAGTTATAACTGATAATTCAAATATGTTTTGGGAATACTTAAATTTTATTATTTCACTTACAAGCTTATTTAGTATACCTTCATTTCTGTGATTTTGATTTATTCCCATACACTTGATCAGGTTATCTTCAGCTGATATAGTTCCTAATATTTCATCATTGTTTTTTAAAACTATAGTTATATCAACACCTTCATCGTATTTTAAGCCTAATTTGTTTAGAAATTTTTCAGCTTTTTCTCTTTTTTTAACTTGATCTTTTTCTATATATTCTACTGTATAATTTTCAAACATTTTATCACACCTATTTGACTTTTATTTTACATAATCTTATACTAAATACATCTTATATTCAATGGATTTTAGGATGTTAATTAGTTTTGTTATCTAAAATTTATTATAAGAAAAATCATTTTATTATAAGGATTATATATGGAGTATACTAAAATTTGCAAAAAAATAAAAAAGTCAGCACTAAAAGCTCTTTTATATGAAGTAATCGTCGGTCCTAAACCCGGATTAGTAGACAGATACAACAACGGATCCCACAGTGATATGAATATATTTACCTTTATTGATAGCTCTATTGAACTTGAAGATTATTTTGAGGACTGCTGTAGTATAGCTCTTGAAAATTCTACAGAGGATTACGATGAAATTTTCAACTTGCTTAGAAAAAGAGGACAAAAAGCTGAAGATGAAATGTTCTTTATCACAAAAAATATAAACACTCACAAGGGAGCTATTTTTTCATTAGGACTAGTTTCAGCTGCATCGGCTTTGTCATTTTTAAATGCAAATTCTGTTACAGCTGAAAATATTAGCTATTATGTTAAAAAATTGTATTCAAAAGCTTATTATGATGATTTGAATAATATAAATAAAGAAAATTTAACAGCCGGGGAAAAAATATATTTGAATTACGGCATACATGGAGTTCGACGGGAAGTTTCAGAAGGCTTTCCGACGGTATTTAATCATTCTCTTCCCTTTTTGTTAGATTTAGAAAAGAAAAATCTTCCCTTTAATGATATATGTATTTATGTTTTACTTAAAATTATTTCTAAATCCGATGATACAAATATAATATCAAGAGGTGGTAGAGAAGGATTAGATTATGCCAAAGATTGTGCAGTAAATATATTAGAAAATATAGCCGAAGACAGAATAGATGATATAAAGAATATGGACTTAGCTTTTATATCTAAAAATCTTAGTCCCGGTGGATCAGCAGATTTGCTGGCAGTAACTCTCATGATATATTTTTTAATCAAAAATTGAAATAACCTTCAGGGTAGTTTCATATAAAGTCCCGAAGGTTATTTTTATATTATAAATGAGGTCATCCTTTTAATTTTTTGCCAAGTCTTCCTTTTTATTTTTTGGTATTAATTGAATTAATATAAATAACAAGACCACAGGCACCAATCTTATTAAATCAAATCCATCAACAGCAAAGGAAAAATTAATATATCCTCCAACTACTACTGTAGATGTAAGCATTATAACTGTCGACTTAAACATATCTTTAGGTCCTAACTCTCTAAGTAAAATAACAAATGTAGCTATACATGGAAAATAAATTACCAGTAAAATACTCATTGTAAGCATCTGTTTAGCAGTAAGTCCAAGGGGTAAAAGTACTCCCATAGCTAAATCTTTTCTCAAAAATCCCATAATCAGAGCCTCTATTGCAGCTTCCGGCACTCCAAATATATTTTTTAATACAGGCCCCGTTGCTTTTGTTAAAACCTCAAATATTCCTAATGTATAGAAAATATTTATTATAAATACACCTAAAAGAACCATCGGTAGAGCTTCTTTTAAAAATCCTAATATTCTCATCCAAAGTTTCTTTAAAACTGTAGTAAAGCTGGGAAGTCTAAAGTTCGGGAGTTCCAGTAGTAGATCGGTGCTAAATCCCGGTACCAGTTTATTCATCAAAGTACCTATAAAAATCCAAAGCACTACTAATACTGCAAAAAGATATAGTAAATATTTACCTCCGAATGATCCTAAAAGTCCTATTACCATAGCCATTTGAGACATACATGGTATTGTTGTTGCCATTAAAGTACTGGCTATAAATTTTTCCCTTTTACTGTCTAAGTTTCTTATTGCTAAAGCTGCAGGTACATTACATCCAAAAGCAAGAATTAAGGGTATTATCGAGAACCCGTGAAGTCCAACTTTGTGCATGATGTTATCTACTAATACAGATATTCTTGGTAGATAACCTATATCTTCTAAAAGTCCCAAGACAAAATAAAAAGAAATTATATAGGGTAAAACAGCTGCTAGAGGTATATATATACCTGTAGTTAGAAGTCCAAATGATTGTTCAAAATCTATAGTTCCATTTATAAGCTCACCTACAATAAGATTGTGTATAAATCCTCCTCCACCAAGTATATTGCTAAGCTGAGCTATAATAGGTCTATATATAACCTCAAAAAAAGGTTCTGCAATGTAACCTATAAAGCCTTCTCCAACAAATCTTATTATTATAAAAGATATAAATAAAACTATTAGTGCTATAGGTACTCCTGTTATAGGCTTTAATGTCAAGTCTTCCATTAAATCTGAAAAAGAATGTTCCTTATAATTTATCTTTTGAACATCATTAATTATTCTACCTATTTCAGCCCATCTTGTCTCATTATCTCCGTAGTTATGTTCTACTACTTCGTCATAATCAAATTTATTTATAATATCCTTAAGTCCTATACCCTTTGTTGCTGATGTAGGTATTACAGGCACTTTAAAGTATTTTTGAAGCTTTTCAATATCTATTTTTATACCTTTGTGCTCAGTCTCGTCCCAAAAATTTAAGGATATTATCATAGGTATCTTTTTTTCCAGCAGCTGTAGTGTAAGATTTAGATTTCTTTCTAAATTTGTAGAGTCAACTACATTTATAATTAAATCACCTTCATCAAGCATCTCTACTGCTACTTCTTCTGCTTTATTTGTAGGTTGTAATGTATAAGTACCTGGTACATCTATAATTTCAACTATTTCGTCTTGTAACCTCATGTGACCTTTAGTAAATTCAACAGTAGTTCCTGCATAATTGGAAGATACTACACTAGTTCCCGTAAGTTTAGAAAAAACTACACTTTTTCCTACATTCGGATTTCCTAATAATAGTATTTTTTTCATTTCACTACCTCTACTAAAATTCTTTCGGCCATCTTTCTTCCGATTGCTACTTTAGTGCTGCCGCATAAAACAGTTATAGGTCCTCCCATAAATGAGTTGTTGACTATAGTTATTTCATTACCTAATCTTATACCAAGGTTTTCTAATTTTGTTTTCATGTTTGAGCCACCTTCAAAAGCGATTACCCTGCATTTTTTATCTCCGTTTATTTCAGTTAATTTTAATTTTGTCATTTTTTATTCCTCTCTATAAATCATTATTATATATCATTATATATCAAATGATATTTATTTTCATTTACAAGTATATTAAATCATAGAGCTAATGTCAATAAATAGGAATAAAGAGCATAAAAGTTTATAATTTTTTTATTTTTTCCCGTTAAGTGTCAACTGATCTTCTTTATTAAAAAAGGTTCTGTATCCCAACTGTACAAATAAAATTACAGTTAATGAAACACTCCCTAAAATACCCATCATAATTGCAATCTGATATTCTATAGCTGTAACAGGTGATGTACCTGAAAGTATCTGTCCCGTCATCATACCAGGTAAAAATACAATGCCCATACCTACCATTGAATTTATGGTAGGAAGTATTGCAGAATCAAAAGCATTATCAACAATACTTTTAGATGCCATTTTAGGCGTAGCACCTAGCATTAACGATGATTCTACCATGTGTTTTTTTGAATTCATTCCATCTACTAATCTATCTACACCAAGTGATATACCGGTCATAGAGTTTCCTATCAACATACCTGCTATAGGAATAAAGTATCTAGGATTGTACCATGGGGATATCTGAATAACTATAAACAAGAAAAATATCAAACTGACTAAGGTACCAGCTGCCATAGAACCAGCAATTATAGTTTTCATTTTTTTTGATAGTTCTCCTTTAGTTCTTTTGTATATATTATGTATAGCGAATACTTCCATAGCTAAAATGACCAGTACCGTAATCCAGGGATTCATATTTTCGAAAATATATACAAGTACGTATCCTGTAAATATCAATTGAAGGGTCATTCTTATAGTAGATATTATAATCTCTTTTTCCCTTGAGATTCCCCTAACTTTTACTATTATAAGAACTACTAGAGAAAATATATAGGCTGCAGCTACCTGCATAATGCTGAGTTCTATAATACTATTCATTGTCTATACCTCCTTGAGATGTTATTTTTCCTTTTTTTACTTCTATAATATTATCAGCAAATTCTTCGGCTATTCTTTTAGTATGGGTTACCATTACTAATGTTTTATTAGTTTTTCTAACGTGTTCCACCATTTTTTCGATAACTAGATGTTCTGTTTCTTCATCTAATGCCGATGAAGGTTCATCTAAAAGATAAACTTTTGGATCTAAAAGTATAATTCTTCCTAAAGCCAACCTCTGCTGTTCCCCTCCAGACATTTTTTCTGCATCTTCATACAAGTTTTTTGCTAAACTTACCTCTTTTAAAATTTTTTCTAATTCTTCATCTTCTGGTATTTCTTCTTTTTCGCTGAACTTTATGCCTATAAGAAGATTTTCCTTCACATTTCCCTCATAAATTGCCGGTGATTGGGGAAGCATCACTACCTCTCTCCTAAGTTCTACTGAATCTACTTCCTTCATGGATTTATCCATATATTTGATTTCACCGCTGTCGGGACTTATAAGTTTATTAAAAAACTTTAAGAGAGTGGTTTTCCCGCTACCGCTCTCTCCAACTATACATGTTATTTTGTTTTTTTCTATATTCAGATTTTCTATATCTATAATGTTTTTATATTTTACATTTTCAAAACTAAACATGTTTTCCTCCTATATTATCTTCTTTATTAATAATACCCTAAATAGTTATTTTTTATAATAAAAAAATGATTATCTAAAAGATAATCACCTTTTATAGTATTCTTTAAGGTTTAAAGCTTCACAACTTCCTTTTTTTATTTCTTTTATTAGTTCTTTTTCTGAATTAATTTTATTTTCAAAGTATGTAGCATAAGACCCAATTTGAGACAAAGTATGGGCATCACTACCACCTACTTTTATTTTCTCATAATCATCTGCAGATTTAAAGGCTTTAATATTATTTACTTTTTTTGTATTAGAATTTAAGGTTTCTACAGCATCTAATTTTGGAAGAGATTTAATGTAATCACCTATTCCTCTATCGTTTTCTCTATAAGGATGTGCTGCTATTGATACTCCTCCTTTTGTATATACGTGGTCTACTAATTCAGCAACATGTAGTTTTTTATTCGGTAATTTTTCTAATCCAAAACACAAAATATCACCTTCATAAGTCATTATTTCAACTCCGACTATTATTAATATGTTGTATCTGCTTTGAAGCTTCTGGGCTAGTTTCCTATCGAAAAATTCATCATGTTCAGTAATACAAATCCCATCTACACCTATTTTTTTAGCCGTTTTTACTCCTTCTTCTGGATTTATAATACTACATTCAGAAAAATAATTTGTGTGAAAATGCATATCTATTATCATTATAGTCTCCTAAAAAATATGAATCGATTTTTTGTTGTATTTTAGTTTAATACTTTCTCCGATATTATACTCTTTGTTTTCAAATTTGTTTAATTTATCAACATAAATTATAATATCATCTATTTCAACTTTGTATCTTATTATGGAGCCAATCATCTCTTTATTTAATACATTTCCTTCAATACCATTATCAGCAATCTCAATATCTTCTGGTCTAAGCAAAATATAAACTATTTCTTTTTCTGTATCTATGTCTATATTTTCTTTTAATAATCTTACTTTTTTATTTGCATTAGATTGATCAACTTTTCTTTTTATTATATTAGGATGTCCCATAAAATCAGCTGTAAAATAATTATCAGGCTTATAATATACTTCGCTTATATTTCCAACTTGACATACTTCTCCTTTATTCATCACAGCTATTTTATCTGCTATTGCCAGTGCTTCTTTTTGATCGTGAGTTACATATATTGAAGTTATGTTCGTTTTTTTCTGTATTCTTTTAATCTCCTGTCTCATTGATAAACGCAACTTCTCATCTAAGTTACTTAAAGGCTCATCGAATAATAGTACATCCGGCTCAACAACTAATGCTCTTGCTAATGCAGTTCGTTGTTTTTGTCCTCCACTTAACTCTTGAATTTTTCTGTTTTCTAATCCGTTTAATCTAACTAGCTCCAAAGTTTCTCTAACCCTGTTTTTTATTTCTTTAGTTTTTATTTTTCTGACTTTCAATCCGTAGGCTACATTTTCTCCAACAGTCATATGAGGAAACAGTGCATAATTTTGAAATACCATTGTAGTGCTTCTTTTTTGTGCTGAAAGATTTGTTATATCTGTATCATCTAGATATATACTTCCCTCATCTTGTTTTATTAACCCTGCAATAATTCTCAGCAGTGTAGTTTTACCGCAGCCGGATGACCCCAACAAGGCAAGTATTTCTCCATCTTCTACTGATAAATTTATATTTTTTAATGCATAAAAGTCTTCATATTTTTTTGTTATATTTTTTATTTTTATATTCATATTAACCCTTCTTTTTACTAATTTGAGAAAATACTTCCGAATATCTCTTTTATATTTGATGCTTTATCATTTTTACCAAAATATATCAAAAGATAGAAAATCCCAAGTAAAATTAGTGTGATAATTGATAAGAAAAGCGCCATGGAAGCTGCTTCTCCTACCGAACTACTAGTTATAATTTGAAATATTTGCTGTACAGCTACTTTATTACTCGGAAGGAGTAAGAAAATTATAGCCCCTAATGTAATCATCCCAGAAGAGAAATTTCTCAAATAAGATGCAAAAAAGGCATCTTTCATTAAAGGCCATGTTATTTTTCTAAAAGTGTATATTTCACTTGAACCTAAATTATGTGAGGCTTTTTCTAAATCTGGATTGATGTGTTCTAATAATGCATATCCTGACCTTAAGCCTGTATTAATAAACCTTGCCGTAGTTATAATATATATAATTATTCCTGTTCCTAAAAGTAATAAAGGTCTTTTTTCTATAAATACCCATCTTCCAATACCGAGTATGGGATACTTAAATGTAACAAGATATCCAATTCCAAACAATATTCCAGGAACTGCTGCAGGTAAAGTAGCAGCAAAATCAGCAAATTTACTCATAAAAAGTTTTTTTGTTTTTAATAAATAGGCAGATAATATTCCTAAAAAAGAACCTGCTAGAGCAGATACTACAGCTAATTTTATTGAATTTATAAAGGGTTTATATTGTCTGGTAAAAAGACTTTCGAAATGTTTAAAAGTTAAATTGTAGTTATAACCCCATTGTTCAGTGAAAGCACCTATTATAATAAAAAAGTATTTAATAAAAACTATAAACAAAAAAATTCCAGAAATTGTTATTAACAAGTATCTGGTTTTTGAACTTATAGTAGTATACTCTATATTTCGAGACAAGTTTTCATCAGAAAAATAAATTTTTTTGCCTCTATAATATTTATGAATTATAAAAACTATTAAACATGGTATCAACAGTACAATCCCAGAGACAGATGCAGATTTCATGTCATACACTCCTGTAATTTGTATATATAAATCCGATGCTAAAGTTTGAAAACTACCTCCTATTATTAGTGGCGTTGTAAAGTCAGCCATAGAAGCCAAAAAAACTAAGAGTGCTGTATTTGATATTTCCGGTGTCATTAGAGGAAGTGTGATACTACGAAAAATCTTCCCTTCATTTGCACCTAAATTTCTGGCAGAATCCTCTAGGGTAGTGTCGAATTTTTTTATTGAACTTGATATTAATATATATGCTAGTGAACTTAACCCTAAAATCTGAATAATAATAATGCCGTGAGCACCATAAGGACTTACATCCAAGCTCAAAAATTTATTAGTTATTAACCCTCTTCTGCCAAAAAGCATAATAAAAGAAATACTCCCAACAAAAGGAGGATTAACAAAAGGAAGAAGAGCTAAAACTTTAAATGTACTTCTTCCTAAAAACCTAACCCTATTTAATGTAATTGACAAAATTAATCCAACAACTGTGGATATTAATGTTACTGTGATGGATATGTAAAGACTATTTTTTAATAAGGAGAAACTTCTTGCAATGGTATTTAAAGAAACTCCAAATCCTGTTTCTGTTTTAACACCGTATAAAACAACACTAAAAACAGGAACAATAATAAAATAAATTAAAAGCACAAAAATAATTGAGTATATAATTTTTACTAATAAACTGTTTTTTTCATCCTTCAATTTATTTTAACATCCCTTCTATTCTACTAGATAAGTCCATTTTTCTAATATTTCATCTCTATTTTCTGCATTAGCTTGGAAATCAACTGCGAAAAGATTAATGTTTTTTATATCTACTATTCCTTCAGGAATTGACACATCATCTCTTGCAACTGCAGCATATCTTACATTTGCTATTGTTTCCATACCTCTTTTTGATAAAAGCCAGTCTATAAAAACCTTCGCTTCTTCTAAATTCTCAGTACCTTCAACTATTGCAGCTGGCTGCGGCCACCATCCTGTTCCATCTGAAGGATATACAAGTTTAATATGCTCATTATTTTCTTCTAATTCTCTGTCTCCATTACTTGCATTTATACCTACTATAGCTTCTCCATTTACAACCAAATTAGCCGGGTCACTTCCTCGTGCTGTAAAAAAAGGAACCTGTTCAATTAATTTTTCTAAATACTTCCAACCTTCTTCTTCGCCTCTTACTTCTATCATAGCACTTACTGTATTATAAGCTGTTCCTGAGGAAGCAGGGTTGGACATTGATACTTCTCCTTTTAATTCTTCCTGAAGAAGATCATCCCAAGATTCAGGCATATCAATATTTTTTTCTTCAACAAGCTCAGTATTAACAACCCAGTTTACTAAGGTTAGAGATGTTCCGTGCCAATAACCATCAGGATCTTTCATCTTGTCATCTAAAACTTCACCCTGTGGTGATTTATAAGCATGAAGCAGTCCTTGCTGAGATGCACTAATAAAGGTATCTGCTCCTCCTGTAAACCAAATATCTGCTATTACAACTCCAGAATCCTGTTCATTAATTAATCTTTGCAAAATCTCACCATTTTTCATAGTTAAATTCTCTACGGTTATTCCCGTATCTTCAGTAAATTGATCTAATACCGGAACTATGCTGTCAGTAACACCGTACATATTTAGTGTCTTTCCAGACATATTTTCTTCATCATAATGTTCAGAACTCCAATCTAAATCTTGAATCTCCTGATTATTTTCTTCTTGATTTTCAACATCAGCTTCTTCATTATCACTGCTGCAACCGGTTATTAATGAAAAAGCCATTACTACAAGAAGTATTAATACTATTCTTTTTTTTGTCATTTTTTTCCTCCTATTTTTTTCTCTAGTAACATTATATTAGTTGGATTATATAATTCAACACAAAAATTTTTATTTTTTTATGTTACTAGACTTCTAAAAAAAATCTATTTTATCTTCATATGTTGTAAATCCTTATTTAGCAATGTGTCAACGGATAAACAATATATATTTATTATAACTTTTAGTTATATCTAATCTGCAGACATAAAAAAATCAAATGTATTTTTAATAATTATAAATTTTAATTATTTGTGTTATACTTTAAATATAATTTATTAGAAAGGTCGAAATAATGAATACTTTTTATCTTAAGACATTTATTGAAGTAGTTAATTTAAAAAGCATATCCAAAGCAGCTGAAAAATTATTTGTATCTCAGCCGGCAGTATCAAAACAAATTCAATCTTTGGAAAAAGACTTTGGCTTTCCCTTAATAATACGAAAAGGCAAAAATATAGAAGCTACAAAAGAAGGGAAAAACCTTTATAAAGATGTGATTAATTTATTAAATTTAGAAGATGAAATATTAAATAAATACAGCAAGGAAAATAATTTTAAAAACTGCGATAAAAATTTGATTATATACTCCAGTTCTTTGCCTGCAAATTATATTTTAAGCGAATATTTGTATGAGTTTTCATCTATTTATCCTCAAATGAACTATACAATCAAAAGCTATGATTCTAAAAAGGTATATGATTCTATATCTAAAGGATTAACATCCTTTGGTTTCACAGGCACAAAGCATAAAAAAAAGGATATATGCGAAATTCCAATATTTTCAGATAATTTAATAGTAGCTGCTCCTTCAACAGAATATTTTAATAAATTTAAAAACACAAAAGTTGTTTTTGAAGAACTTTTAGAAGAAAATTTTATTTTAAGAGAAAAAGGTTCAGCAACTTTAAAAACTTTTGAATCAGAAATTAACAAACTTGGTTTTAATATGAAAAATCTCAATTCTCATATAGTAGTCGACGATGTTGAGTTAATAAAAAAGTTAGTTAAAAGAAATTTTGGTGTTTCTGTATTATCTAAATTATCTGTGGAAAGTGAATTGAAGTCTGGAGAAATAATTGAAATAAAAGTAAAAAATTTAAATATAAAAAGAGAAATTTATTATGTTTATCATAAAAAAAGATATTTCTCTTATGTTGAAAATTTATTTAAGGATTTTATGTTAAAAAAAATAATTAAAAAACCTCTTGATTAATAAAACTTCTTTTGGGTAATATATT
>CAZNLP010000026.1:0-17576 GCA_964574015.1 uncultured Clostridia bacterium
TTAAAAAACCAACTATTATTAATGCAGCAGCAATAAGTTTAAATACTTTTTTAAATTATATACTAATATACGGTAAATTTGGATTTCCTTCTTTAGGTGTTGAAGGGGCTGCATATGCTACTTTAATAGCTCGGAGTATAGAATTTATACTTATGGTTTCAATAATATATTTTGATAAAAATCATCCATTTTCAGCCACATTTAAGGAGCTTACAAACTGGGGTATGCCAATGGTTAAAAGAGTTTTTCGTACTTCTCTACCTGTTGTAGGAAATGAAGCAGCTTGGGGAATAGGAACAACCATTTATTATATTGCTTACGGAATGATAGGACCTGAAGCAATTGCTGTTGTTCAAGTGACCTATGTTATTTCAGATTTCTTTCAATCTATTTTTTTCGGTATAGGAAATGCTTCATCCGTTATGGTTGGAAATGAAATAGGACGGGAAAAATTTGAAAAAGCATATGAGTATTCTAGAAGATTTATAATTATAACGTTATCAGTATCAGTTCTAATATCAATTCTATATTTTCTATCCAGAAATATTATAGTTAATTTTTACGATTTTGCTTATTCTACGAGTATTATGTTGAACAAAACAATCATAGTTTCTTCAATCTTTTTAATGCCAAAAATGCTTACATATTTAATCATTGTTGGTATTTTAAGGAGTGGAGGAGATACAAAGTTTTGTTTCATACTTGAATTCATATGCGTATGGGCCATAGGTATTCCTCTCTCTTTTTTCGCTGTATTAGTACTCAATTTACCTATACATCTTGTATTAGCTTTAGTTTTTTCTGAAGAAATAATACGACTTATCATAGTAATAAAGAGATTTAAAAGCAAAAAATGGATAAATAATTTAATTGTTTAATTCTATTTTATATAATTTATTGGTGATAATAATGTTTATATTCTTATCTATTAAATTTTTTATAACTTCAGAATTATCAACTGTATATGTATTTATTTTAATATTATTTTTATCCGATTCTTCTATTAACTCATCAGTTAAGGTTATATAGTTAGGGTGATAAAAATCTACTGATATCGACTTTAAATAATTCCAAGGCTTATATAGAGAAGCTTCTATAAGTGCACCGGTTTTTATATCACTATCAATATTTTTTACTTTTACTAAAGAGTAATGATCAAAGGAAGATACTATGATATTTTTTTTACAGTAGTATTCATTTATATACTTTAAAAGTTTTTCTTCAATATTTTTATAAACTCTGTATCCTGCTTTAACTTCAATATTTATTTCAAAATCTTTATCCTTAAATATATCAAATACTTCTATCAAAGTAGGTATTTTTTCATCGGTAGTTTCTCCTTTATTTCTTAAATAAAAGCTTTTTAGTTCTTTATAAGTGTAATTACTTATAAGTCCTGACCCGTTTGTAGTTCTATCTAGATAGAAATCATGGTTAACTACAATTTCTCCATCTCTTGTCATATGAACGTCTAATTCAATACCATCCATATTGTTATCATAAGCTTTTTTAAAGGCTTTTAAACTGTTCTCCGGGTATTTATGGCTTAACCCCCTATGAGCGAATATCTTCGTCATTTTAATCACCTCTTACTATCAAAAAATCCTCTAAGGACTTTTTCATATCCTCTACAGGAGCTTTTTTATTAGTCCATATATTAAATGCCTCTGCTCCTTGATAAACAAGCATTTCTATGCCATTCAATATTTTACAACCTTTTTCTTCAGCTTCCTTCAATAGCCTCGTTTTCGTAGGATTATACACTATATCTACTACATTTATATTTCTATTCAACATTTTACTGTCTAAAGGGGTTTCTTTTGTATTTGGATACATTCCTACACTGGTGGTGTTTACTATAATATCTATTTTTTCTATATATTTTTCAATTTCTTTAAGATTTAAACTATATCCACAATCTCTTACTTTACTGTTAATTTCAACAGTTAGTTTTTCTGCTTTCTTATAGGTTCTGTTAGCAATAAACAGCTTTTTTACTCCTTTATCTGCTAATGTCATTGAAATAGCTCTAGAAGCACCTCCTGCTCCAACTACAAGAACTCTACTTTCGTTATAATTAATATTATTTTCTTCCAAAGATTTTATAAACCCTAATCCATCGGTATTAAATCCCTTCAATCTTTTATTTGTTATTTTCACTGTGTTAACAGATCCGATTTTTTCGGCAAGTTCATCTACCTCATCTAAATATTCCATTATTTTTATTTTATGCGGTATCGTAACGTTAAAGCCTATGAAGTTCATTACCTTCATCCCATTTAAAGCATCACTTATATTTTTTTCTTGTATTTCTATAGGTAGATATTCATAGTTTAAATTATTATTTAAATATGCACTATTATGCATTTGTGGTGAAAAACTATGTTCTAATGGATAACCTAGTAATCCTATTAATTTTGTATTTACATCAATCATTTCTTGCTCCCTTTTAAATCTATCTCTTTCCAAATATTTCTTATAATATTAATTTCTATTTGTCCAGAAGCAGATTTTTCTATTCCTTTTGCAAAAGTTATATCTGATCCAAAACAACCTCCAAATACTCTAGATATTTTCCCATACTCCCCCATAGCTAAAGTAATCATTGGTTTTTTTATAATCTCTTTGCATTCAAAAGTTACATTAAATAACCTTAAAACATCACCGTATAAATTAGCTTTACAGGCGATTTTTATTATGTCTGCATGCTCTTTATTGGCTTGAGTTATTTTTTTCTTTAAAATCCCTTTTTCGGGCATTTTTTCAAAATTGTGGTAGGAATATATTATATATTTGTTATTATTTATAACTTCTCTCTTTATTTCATTTTTAAAGTCTTCCTTCCTGTCTAATTCTATATCTATAATATCTGCAATGTTAAAATAAAGAAATTTTTTAATTATCTCTATTTTTAGTTCATCATCTAACTTATTTACTCCTCCTTCTTCAATATCTCTACAGGTCAATATAAAAGGAATTTTTTTTGTTTCTTCTTTTAATAATTTTATTATGTTTTTTAAGATTTCTTCTTTCTTTAAATCTTGAACATTAAAATAATCAACTCTCCATTCAAGTATGTCCGGATTTAATTCTTTTAACTTATTTAAATCTTTTTCTAGTTCTTCAAAGTTTTTAGAAGTAATAGGTAAACATATTAAAGAACTGCTGCCTCCTATTTTTTTGCCTTTAATTTTAATTATTTTTTTATTGTTCTTATAATTACCTTCAATTGCATTTTTTATTTTTTCTACAGTTTCTTCTATACTGTCTTTATTCTCAATTATTATATCTGCATATTTTTTATATAAATATTTTCTTTCATTATAAATAATTTTTAATTTTTCTAGATCATCCTTTATTAAAGGCCTTTCATTTTTTTCATTATTTGATAGCGTGTTTATTATATCGTTAATGTTTCTTTCTATCAAAACAATGTAGAATCCATTACCTTTTAAATTATTAATATTATCTTCATTAAGTATTATACCGCCACCGGTTGAAATAACAGCTTCCTTTGATTTAGAGACAGATTTTAAGACCTCTTTCTCTACTTCTCTAAAATATTTTTCTCCATATAACTCAAAAATTTTACTGATATTCATATTCTCTTTATCTTCAATTAATTCATCTGTACAGTAAAATTCTAAATCCATCGTATTTGCTAATTTTTTTCCAACTGTGGTTTTACCGCTTCCCATCATTCCTATTAAGGCTATTTTTTTCATATTACCTCCTTCTTTTTCTACTAATATTTATAGTATATATTATATAAATCAATAGTCAATTCAACTTTTTACAATTTAAATATTTATTCTGTTTATTTTTTGTTATTTTGGATAAATATATATTAAGGAGGCTTTAAAATGAAAATTTCTAATGAAAGACTTTATTCAACCTATCATTTATGGTTAAAAGAAATTGAAGAAGATAAATTTAAAATAGGTATAACAAATTATATTGTAGATGATATGCTATCTTTTGAAACTATAAATTTGATTGAAATAGGTAGTTTTCTTAAAGAAGGGGATGTTTTTGGTTCTTTAGAAAATTCTGATTTAGTGTATGAATTAACTATGCCTGTAGATGGGGAAATAATAGATGTTAATTATTCTGTTGAATCAAATTTAGCTGAATTAGAAGATGATCCTTTAAACAATTGGCTAATCAAGGTTAAATTATCCGATGAATATCAGATTTATGAATTGCTAAATGAAAAAGAATACGGGGAATTTGTTCTTTAATATAAATTAAAAAGCAACCTTAAGAAGGTTACTCTTTTTTAGTTACTTTTTTTATTCTTTTTTCCAAATCTCTTCTCTTAAGCCAAACTTGTCTGTCACATCCAGTACACTTTATTCTAAAGTCTGCACCAACTCTTAATATCTCCCATTCATAACTTCCGCAAGGGTGTTTCTTCTTTAGTGTTACTATATCTCCTACTTCCAGTATCATTGGCATTTTATCACTCCTAATTATATCCTGAATATATTATGTTCCACGTGGAACATTTAATCTATAATGTTTTTATAACTTAGATAGTTTAAAATTATATTATTCTCGTAAAAAATTTCACTGGATGATGATTCTAATACTTTATTTGTTATAGTGTTATCCTTGTCTGAAAACATTATGAATGGTGTTGCTAAAGCAAATACCAAATATAGTATTAAAACACTTTTTACTATACCAAGTCCTCCTCCCAGTAACTTATTAGCTAGATTAAGTACTGGAGCTTTAACTACAGCATTAATTGCGTTAGCTATGACAAATAAAATTAAGAATACAAAGAGTATAGCAATAGTAAATGATATGAAAATCATTATTAGAGCAGTTATTTTATCAGAAAGAGCTGTTGCATTTTCTGATATACCTCCCCCTGAACTACTAACTAAATCATTAAACATCATTTTAATATCAAAAGGAAGTTGATCAAATCCATTAAATATGTTTTCTAATGAAACTGCATCTCCTAGTTCAGATATTATGCCTGCTAGTTTTTCAGAAATAAACTCGTGAATTTTCCCATTGAGTTTTGTATTTTTAATTAAAAAATTATTTATAATGTGATAATATTCTTTTGCAATAAAAAATGATACTATCAAACCCAATAAATCAAATAAAGACATTATAAACCCTTTTTTTATGCCGGTAAAAATACTAAGTCCTACAAAAATCAATACTATAATATCAACAATATTTATACTCATAATTACCTCCCTGTTATTAATTTTCCTTTATACGTATTATAATCTGTTTCTATATATATATCTCCATTATTAATGTGATAATCTACTAATATTTCATCATTCTCCCAAATATTATGCATTTCTTCTTTTAATTCATCAATTTTTGTGTTGTTGCTTAATAAGATGTTATCATTATATGTTTTTAATTCATTGTAATTTTGATCAAGATCTACTATGTTTAAAACAGTGCTGTCAAATTCTAAGGAATGTAGCCTATTACTTTCAAGTAAATATATTTTACCATTTTCTTTATCTATTTCTATATCTTTGATTGTTTCAAAGTTACTATACTTCCATAGAATTATACCATCGGTATTAAATGCATAGAAATTTTTATCAGTTAAAATAAATGTTCTGGAAGATGTTTTAAATGCTTCAACTGCAATTTCATTAACTAAAGTATTTTCCCACAGTTTAATATCATCCTCAATAAGTCTTTGCTGTATTGTAGAATTAATAGCTCCTTCATTGAAGTTAAAATAACTTATAAAGTAGCTATCAATCTCATTCTTTGGAGATAATACTACTATGTTTCCATCTATTATATTTTTGATTATTTCTCCATTATTAAGTATTTTAATAATAATATTGCTTTCGTCTTCACTTCTTGCTATTAAAAAAACTATTTCTTCTTTTTTTACATCTAGTATCTCTTCTTCAAATTCATTACTACTGATAATGTTTCCTTTTAGATCAACTTCAGTTAATTTTTTTCTATCTTTTGACAATATGTAGATATAGTCGTATATATATACTTTATCAATTATTTCAGTTAATTCCAAATTCCAACTCTTTCCTTCGTAAGAATTAAAATTAACTGTTTTGTTATTATATGAAACTATACCTTCTTTAGAAAAAATTTGTTCTTCTAATTTATTTATATTGAGAGATTCAACTTCTACAATCTCTGTTTTGTCTTTTTCTAAACCTAATATATCTTTTTCTATTATAAAATAGTATCCAACTAAGCCTAAAACTATTAAAATTATTAATGCTATTATCATTTTTTTCAAAATATCACCTATAATATTATACCATAAAATACTGTAAATAATAATTTATATTTTGCCCATATGTTCCACGTGGAACATATGGGCAAAATATAATATCGCAGTTTATTAAACTGCGATATTTTTTAGTTTATATATTTATTTAATTGAATCTTTTAATTTATCGTACTCTTCCTGGTTCTTAAGATCATAAGAAGTTTTTCTTTCGTACCTCGTATGAAGTATCTTGTGAGATATTTCTTGATTTGGCTTTCTTAAAAATTCTTCGTATAGTTTTTTTATCTCAGGGTTGTGGTGTGATTTTCTGATTTCTTTTTTAGAATCTTCTTCATACAGTGCTTTAGCTCTTTCGACTCTTCTATCTAGGTACATTCTTGTTTTAGCCGATACGTGAGACTGTCCTCCACCATTTACACATCCACCTTCACAAGCCATAAACTCTATAAAATGGTAGTCTTTTTTTCCACTTTTTACATCTTCCAGTAATTCAGCTATATGCTTTGTACCGTGAACTACTGCTATGTTAATATCAGTATCCTTACCATCTATTGGTAGTGTAACAGTTGCTTCTTTAATGTACTCTATTCCTCTTACCTGTTTATACTCTATATCTTCAAGTTGTTCACCTGTAAGTATATCGGCAACTGTTCTAAGTGCTGCTTCCATAACTCCACCTGTTGCACCAAATAAAACTCCTGCACCGGTGTATTCTCCCATTCCTCTGTCAAACTCTTCATCCTCAAGGTTTTGGAATTTTATTCCTGTTTGTTTTATCATTGTTCCTAGTTCTCTAGTAGTTATAGAAATATCAACATCTCTTATTCTATCAACTTCCATCTCAGGTCTAGCTGCTTCATTCTTCTTTGAAGTACAAGGCATTACAGATACTACTACAACATCTTTAGAATCCACTCCAGCTTTTTCCGCATAGTATGATTTAGCTATAGCTCCAAACATCTGTTGAGGAGATTTACATGTAGATAGATTGTCTATAAATTCAGGATAATTAAATTCACAAAATCTTATCCATCCTGGTGAGCATGAAGTTATCATAGGTAGTTTTCCACCATTCTTAACTCTATTTAAAAATTCTGTTCCTTCTTCCATTATTGTTAAATCAGCAGTAAAGTTTGTGTCGTATACCTTATCAAAGCCCATTCTTCTTAAAGCTGCTACCATTTTTCCTGTTACTCTTGTTCCAATTGGATATCCAAACTCCTCTCCTAATGAAGCTCTTACTGCTGGTGCCGTTTGTACTATTACAATTTTATCAGGATCATCTACAGCCGCCCAAACATCATCAATATTTGTTTTTTCACGCAAAGCTGCCACAGGACAAGCCTGTATACATTGACCGCAGTATATACATGGTACATCATTCATTGAGTAATCGAAAGCCGGCGCTATTTCAGTTTCAAAACCTCTTCCTGTAAAATCAAGTATACCTATACCCTGCATATCTCTACATGTACTTATACATCTACCGCATAAAATACATTTGCTTGAGTCTCTAACAATTGAATTAGAAACCTCATCTATAGTCCATCTTCTCTGTTCTCCATTATATCTAATATCACTTATTCCCATTTCATCGCTTAAGCTTTGAAGTTCACATGTTCCATTTCTTTGGCATGTTAAACATTCTCTGTTATGATTTGCCAATATGAGCTCCAAGTTGCTTCTTACAGCATTTCTTACTCTTTTAGTATTTGTTTTTACTTCCATTCCTTCCTGAACCTTAAGTACACAAGATGCAGGTAGGTTTCTCATAGGAACACCATTAACTGAAGCTTCTACTACACATAATCTACAAGCTGCAACTTCATTGATGTCTTTTAGATAGCATAATGTAGGAATATCAATTCCTGCATCTCTTGCCGCCATCAAAACTGTGTAATCTTCAGGAACTTGTACATTTATATTGTTAATTTTTACGTTTACTTTTTCCATATTTACACCTTCCTTATTTCCTTATAATAGCATCGAATGGACAAGCTTCCATACATGCTCCACATTTTATACAAACAGCTTGATCTATTTCATGTATTTCTTTTACCTTACCTTCTATAGCATTTACTGGACATACCTTAACACATCTTGTACATCCTCTACAGTTTTCTGTAATTTTATAGTTTAGTAATGCTTGGCAAACACCTGCTGGGCATTTTTTATGTAAAACATGTGCTTCGTACTCTTCTCTAAAATATTTTAAAGTTGATAGTACAGGATTCGGTGCTGTTTGTCCTAATCCACATAAGGATGTGTTTTTAATATTTTCTGCTAATTCTTCTAAATTATCAAGGTCTTCTAATGTTCCTTTTCCTTCTACTATCCTATTTAATATCTCAAGCATTCTCTTAGTACCTTCTCTACATGGTGAACATTTGCCACAGGATTCATCAACTGTGAAATCTAAGAAAAATCTTGCAACGTCTACCATACAGTTATCTTCATCCATAACAATCATACCGCCGGATCCCATCATAGAACCAAGTTCTACTAAAGAATCAAAATCTATCGGAGTATCTATATCATCTTTTGTAATACAACCTCCTGATGGTCCGCCTGTTTGTACGGCTTTAAATTCTTTACCATCTGGACATCCTCCTCCAATATCATAGATAACTTCTTTAAGTGGTGTTCCCATTGGGATTTCTACTAATCCTGTGTTGTTTATTTTTCCACCTAATGCAAAAACCTTCGTTCCAGGTGACTTATCAGTACCGTATCCTCTGAACCATTCCGGCCCTTTGTTGATAATCTGAGGTACATTTGATAAAGTTTCAACATTATTTATAATAGTTGGTTTTCCCCAAAGTCCTTCATTAGCAGGAAAAGGAGGCTTATTTCTCGACATTCCTCTTTTACCTTCTATAGAAGCTATTAAGGCTGTTTCTTCTCCACATACGAAAGCTCCCGCTCCTAATCTAACCTCTACTTCAAAATCAAATCCTGAACCAAATATATCTTTTCCTAAAAGACCTTCTTTTTTAGCCTGGTCTATAGCAATCTCCAGTCTTTTTACTGCTATAGGATATTCTGCTCTTACATATACATATCCTTTTGTAGCTCCAATAGCATATCCAGCAATTGCCATTGCTTCAAGCACAGCATGTGGATCACCTTCTAATATACTTCTATCCATAAATGCCCCTGGATCTCCCTCATCTGCATTGCAAATTATATATTTTTGGTCAGCTTCATTAGGTGCTGCAAATCCCCACTTAACTCCAGTAGGAAAACCTCCACCACCTCTTCCTCTTAAGCCTGATTTTTTTACTGTCTCTATTACTTCTTGTGGAGTCATTTCTATTAAAGCTTTACCTAAGGCCATATATCCATCTTGTGCTATGTATTCTTTTATATCTTCAGGATTTATAATTCCACAGTTTCTTAAAGATACTCTTCTCTGCTTTTTATAAAATCCTACTTCACTTAAGGATTTAATTAAATCTTCATCTAAACTATCTTCATAAAGAAAATCTTTTACTATTCTTCCTTTATATATATGCTCTTCTACAATTTTATCTACCTTTTCTACAGTCATTTTATTGTAAAAAGCACCTTCAGGATAAATTACTACTATCGGACCTTCTTCACACAATCCAAAACATCCTGTTGATATTACCTGTACTTCTTTATGAAGGTCCATCTCTTTAATTTTTTCTTCAAATTTTTCTTTTATCTTTGCTGAGTTTGATGAAGCACAACCAGTACCTCCACAAACTAAAACATGAGCTCTATATATTGCCATATTATTATCTCTCCTTCTTATCTTTTCTCTTCAGAACCGATAGTATACTCGTTTACAACCTTACCTTTTATAATATGCTCATCTATTATTCTTTTAGCCTTTCTACTGTCTACAAAAATATAAGTAACCTTTTCTTCTCCGGGCTTATATACTTCAATAATAGGTTCATATCTACATATTCCTATACAACCAGTTTGTACTATTTGAACATCGGATAAGTTTTTTTCATCTACTTCTTCTATTAGTGTCTGTAATACAGGTCTTGCCCCAGCTGAAATACCACAGGTAGCCATTCCTACAACTATTCTAGTCTTTTTATCGGTATCTCTCATTTCCATATTTTTTTTTGATTCATCTCTTAATTTTTTTAGTTCTTCTAAAGTTTTCATCATTTAACCTCCAACTATTTGTATTTAGCTAAAATTTTAGGTATGTCATCCGGTGTTATTTTCCCGTACACGTCATCTCCAATCATGATTACTGGAGCTAAGCCGCAGCATCCTAAGCATCTAGTAGCATCTAAGGTAAATAAATCATCCTTAGTAGTTTTTCCTTCTTCAACTGCGAGTTCTTTTTTTAGTCTATCTAAAATCAATTGTGCATTTTTTACATAGCATGCAGTTCCCATACATACTGATATAGTGTGTTTTCCTTTTTTCTCTAAAGAAAACTGGGTGTAAAATGTTGATACACCATATATCTCTGCCATAGGTATTCCGGTTTCTTCTGATATAAATTTTTGTACTTCTAACGGTAAGTATCCAAAAATTTTCTGTGCTTTATGTAAAGTCTGCATAAGCATTCCTTTTTCTGATTTATGCTCTTCTATAAAGTGTTTTAATTCTTTAAATTTTTCTTTGTTTTCAACCAAATTCATTGTTTTTTGCACTTTTATACCTCCTTGTTTTCAAAAAATAAATAATAACCGAAGAATTTCATTTCTTCGGTTATTATACTTTATTGTTATTTTTTTGTCAATTGATATAATCATTATTTTATTATAATTTTGTAAATATTTTCTAATTGACTGTCGTCGTTAAAAAATATTTCTATTTTCTTCTTTTTCCCATTATTTTTTATTGATATATCCGTATTTAATGCTTTTTCCAACTCATCTTCTAAATTTAATATATAAGGTTCCTTCTCTCTTCTAATTTTAACAACATTATTTTCCTGTTTTATTTTATTTACAATTTTTTCCAATTCTCTTACTGACAGCTTTTCTTTTATTATTCTTTCTAAAAGCTGGTTTTGTTTATTATTTGTCAAACTTGCTAGTATTTTTCCATGGCCCTGACTTATTACACCCTCTTTTATTTTTTCTTTAACAGAATCTGTTAATTTTAAAAGTCTTAAAATATTAGTTACATAAGCTCTGCTTTTTCCTACAACTTTTGATAGTTCTTCCTGAGTTAAACTATATCTTTTAATCAGAAGTTCATAAGCTACCCCTTCATCTATTGGATTTAAGTCTTCTCTTTGGATATTTTCAATTAATGCAAGTTCTGTTTGGCTTTTATTATCTAAATCTCTTACGATAGAAGGTATTTTGTCCATACCAATTTCAATACAAGCTCTCCATCTTCTTTCACCTGCAATTAATTGATATGTATCTCCAGTCTTTTTTACAATTATAGGCTGTATAAGACCATGATCCTCTATAGATTTTGATAATTCTTGTATTTTATCCTTACTAAAACTTTTACGAGGTTGATTAGGATTAGGTTCTATTAAGTCAAGCTCTATTTCTACTATATTACTTTCATCGGATTTATTTAAATCATCACTTATAAGAGCAGATAAACCTTTGCCTAATGCTTTCCTTTTTTTAGCCATATAAAACTCCCCTTTAATTTCTTTTTAAAAATTCTTCTGCAAGACTCTCGTAAGCTTGAGAGCCCTTTGATTTATTATCATAATCGAATACCGACATTCCGTAGCTTGGTGCTTCTGCTAAGGTTACATTTCTTGGAATTATTGAAGTATATACTTTATTTTTAAAGTACTTTTTTACTTCTTCAACAACCTGAACAGATAAATTTGTTCTTCCATCAAACATGTTTAACACTATTCCTTCTATTTCTAAAGATGGATTCAAAGTTCTCTTAACAAGTTTTATAGTATTAACTAGCTGACTAACCCCTTCTAAAGCATAATACTCACATTGTATAGGAATAATAACAGAATCTGCTGCTGTTAAAGCATTTATAGATAATAGTCCTAAAGACGGTGGGCAATCTATAAATATATAATCATAGATATCTTTTACTGTAATCAATTTTTTCCTCAAGGTATTTTCTCTATGTTTTGATTTAGTTAATTCTATCTCAGCTCCTGCAAGTTCTATATTTGCCGGAATTATATCTAAATTTTCCTTATCAGTTTTTAATATAGTTTCTGCCAGATCGATTTCGTTCATAATACAGTCGTATATAGTGTATTCTACATTTTCTTTTTCTATTCCAAATCCACTTGTAGAATTTCCCTGAGGATCTATGTCTACTGACAGTATTTTTTTGTTTTTTTCTGCTAAAATAGCTGATAAATTAACATTTGTAGTTGTTTTTCCAACGCCACCTTTTTGATTAAAAATTGTTACAATTTTACCCATAGCTCCACCTTTATAAATTATTTTTAGGAATTTTTACCTTAACTTCTATATAGTTATCTTTTTCTTTTTCTTCAAATTTTGCATTTATTCCTGTTTTTACTATCTCTTTATATGCATTTTTTATTGTATTTATATATATTTTATAATTAATAAAATTCTTTATATTTTGTTTGTTTGGTTTTTCTTCAGTATTTATTTTTTCATTTACAGACTTAATCAATCTTTCAGTATCTTTTACATTAAGATTTTTTTCTATTATCTTGTTTATTATTTCTTCTTGAATTCCTTCATCATTTATTTTTAATAACGCTCTACCATGTCTTTCTGTAAGATCATTTGTAAGTAGTTTTTCTTTTATGATTTTTGGTAATTTTAATATTCTAACTTTATTTGCAATAGTTGATTGGTTTTTTCCAATTTTTTTTGCTAACTCTCCCTGAGTTAATCCAAATTTTTTCATTATTTGATTATATGCTTTTGCTTCTTCTATAAAATTTAGATCTTCTCTTTGAATATTTTCTATCAAAGCTATATTAGCAGAATCTTTTTCTTCGATTTCAACTACTATTGAAGGAATTTCAGTAAGTCCAGCCATTTTAGCAGCTTTAAATCTTCTTTCTCCGGCAATAATTTCATAATTATCACTGTGTAATTTTCTTACCGAAATAGGTTGAATAATACCATATGATTTAATTGAATCTTTAAGTTCTAATAAGGCTTTATCTTTAAATATTTCTCTAGGTTGATATTTATTTGGTGTTATTTTTTCTAAGTCGATTTTTACTATTTCTTTATTATTCATTTACTCTCCTATAATGGTTTTTTATTTGGTGTTCCAGGTCTTCTCGGATATTTGTTTGGTGTTTTTTTTGTTTTTTTCACAATAATTAAACTTCTTGAAATATCACTTTCCGGTAAATTATATTCCTCTACGTCTATAATTTCTCCACCTAATAATTTTAGTGCATTTTTGCTATCTTGAATTTCATCATTAAAATTTGAGCCTTTAAATGCTACAAATAAGCCATTTTTCTTTATGAATGGCAGTACGTATTCAAGCAGGACATTTAAAGAAGCTACAGCTCGAGAGAATCCGTAGTCGTATTTTTCTCTATACTCTATATCCTGTCCCAACTCTTCTGCTCTACCGTGTATGCACTCTACTTCTTTTAGATTTAATTCTTTCACAACTTCTTCTAAAAATTTAATTCTTTTATTAAGAGAATCCAGTAGTGTTATTTCCATATTATTATCTACGAGTTTTAAAGGTATACCGGGAAAACCACCTCCGGTACCAATATCTATAGTTTTTGCTCCTTTTTTAATTATAACATACTTTTTTATAATAACACTATCTATAAAGTGTTTTAAGTATATCTCTTCCTCGCTATCTATTGATGTTATATTAATTTTCTTATTCCATTCTATAATTAGATTCTTGTATTTTTCAAAATTATTAATAGTTTTTTCGTCATACTGTATATTAATTTTTTTAAATAAATTTTCTAAATATTCAACATTACTCATCTTGTTTTTTTAATCTCCTTTGCTGTTCTAAATATATTAGTAATACATTTATATCAGCTGGCGAAACTCCTGAAATTCTAGATGCTTGGCCGATTGAATCTGGTTTTAGCTTATTTAATTTTTGTCTAGCCTCAAGTCTTAAACCTTCTATTTTATTATAATCTATGGTTTCAGCAAGTTTTTTATTTTCCATCTTTTTAAACTGCTTTATCTGCTTAAGCTGTTTTTTAATATATCCCTCATACTTTATTTCTATTTCAATCTGAGTTTTAATTAATTCTTTAATCTCAGGCCTATTATTATCTAATTTTTCTAAATCATCGTACTTTATCTCTGGTCTTTTTAATAAATCATAAATGCTTGTTGGTGATTTAAGTGGAACACTTCCAATACTTTCTAAAAAATTATTAGTCTCTTCCTTTGGAGTTATTATAGCTTCTTTTAATCTAATTACCTCTTCATCTACCTTTGTTTTTTTATCTATATATCTTTTGTATCTTTCGTCAGAAACTAAACCAATATCGTATCCCATCTGAGTTAATCTTACATCTGCATTATCCTGTCTCAATACCAATCTGTATTCTGCTCTTGAAGTCATCATTCTGTAGGGTTCCTGAGTACCTTTTGTTACTAAGTCATCTATGAGTACACCAATATATGCTTCAGATCTATCCAGTATCAAAGGCTCCTTTTTATCTATCTTCAAAACTGCATTTATTCCAGCGATAAGTCCCTGTCCAGCAGCTTCTTCATAACCACTGCTGCCGTTTACCTGTCCAGCAAAAAATAAATTTTCAATATTTTTATATTCTAAACTTCTCTTAAGTTGTGTAGGGTCTATACAGTCGTATTCAATTGCATATGCCGGTCTCATTATTTTACAGTTTTCCATACCTTTTATCGTTCTATACATACTAATCTGTACTTCTTCCGGTAATGTAGTCGACATACCCTGTATATACATTTCTTTAGTATCTAATCCTTCAGGTTCAACAAATATCTGATGTTTAGGTTTATCCGAAAACCTATTAACCTTATCTTCTATAGATGGACAGTATCTTGGACCTACTCCATCCATTTCTCCTGCATACATTGGCGAAAGAGATAAATTATTTAGTATTACTTCGTGGGTATTGCTATTCGTATAAGTTAAATAACAGGGCTCCTGTTTTATGTCTATATTTTCAGTCATAAAAGAAAAAGGTACTATTTCTTCGTCTCCATCCTGTATTATCATTTGTGAGTAATCTATAGTGTCAGAGTGAACTCTTGCAGGTGTTCCGGTTTTTAATCTTTGCAGCTTTATTCCTAATTCTTTTAAGGAATTAGACAGATCATTTGATGGAAACAGTCCTCCCGGACCTCCTTCGTAGTTAACCTTACCAATATATATTCTTCCTTTTAAATAGGTTCCAGTTGATATAATTACAGTTTTTGACTTATAGTAAGCTCCAGTTTTTGTCAAAACTCCTTTTATTTTACCATACTCTACATCTATTTCTACTGCTTCATTTTGTATAAGGTCTAAATTATCTTGATTTTCAATTTCCTGTTTCATATTTACATGGTATTTTCTTTTATCTGCCTGGGCTCTAAGGGAGTGTACTGCCGGACCTTTTGATGTATTTAACATTCTACACTGTATCATTGCTTCGTCTATTATAAGACCCATCTGTCCACCTAAAGCATCTATCTCTCTAACTAAATGTCCCTTTCCTGTTCCTCCAATAGAAGGATTGCAAGGCATCATAGATATTGAATCCAAACTCATAGTCATCATTAAAGTTTTTTTACCCATTCTTGCTGGAGCAAGAGCAGCTTCAGTTCCGGCATGTCCTGCACCGATAACTATTACATCGTATTCTCCTGCTGTAAATTTTTTGACTTTGCTCATAAACTCCCTCCTACTTTCCTATACAAAAATTTGCAAATATTTTTTCTATTACACTTTCAGACACAGTACTTCCTGTGATTTTCCCGAGATGATGTATTGTATCATTTATATCTACTTCTAAACATTCTAGTGTCAATCCAGCTTCAATACTTTCTAAAAGTTCAACTATACTTTTATCAGCCTTTTTCAGAAGATTTTTATGTCTTGTATTTGTTACAATCAAATCGTTATTTGTATCTATATTACCTGATAAAAATTCTTCTTTTACCTTACTTTCTATTTCTTCTAAACCTTCATTTTTCAGAAGAGATATTTTTATGGTTTGTTTTTCTATTTCTTGATATTTACTTAAGTCTATTTTTGTATCTAAATCTGTTTTATTCATCAGGTAAATTGCTTTTTTACTACCTATATTTTCTATTATTATTTCATCATCTTTTTCAAGTTCTTTTGAAGCATCAAATATCAGTATTATTAAGTCCGATTCATCTATTTTATCAATAGCTTTTTGAACTCCAATTTTCTCTACTACATCATCTGTATATCTTATACCTGCTGTATCTATTATATTTAATGGAACTCCAGCTAAGTTTATAAATTCTTCTATAGTATCTCTCGTTGTTCCAGGTACTTCTGTTACGATAGATCTGTTTTCATTTAATAAAAAGTTCATGAGAGAAGATTTCCCCACGTTAGGTTTGCCGAGTATTAGAGTATTTATACCTTCTTTAAATATTTTTCCTGTATCAGCCGTACTAATAAGTTTTTCTATTTTTTCTTTCATTACTAGGGCTTTTTCTTTAATTTTTTCTTTAGTTAACTTTTCTTCATCGTATTCAGGAAAGTCTATATTTACTTCTAAATGAGCTTTCAACTCTATTAATTCGTCAACAATTTTATTTACCTGTTTAGATAATCTACCCTGAAGTTGATCCATAGATAAACTCATGCTTTTTTCAGTTTTAGAGCTTATTATATCCATAACAGATTCTGCCTGCGTTAAGTCTAGTCTACCATTTAAAAAAGCCCTTTTGGTGAACTCTCCTTTGTCTGCCAATCTACAATCCTCTTCTAAAATTATATCTAAAATTTTTCTAAGAGGAACTATCCCACCGTGACAGTTTATCTCTACGACGTCTTCCTTCGTATAAGTATATGGTTTATTCATGTATACTGTCAAAACTTCATCTACTTTATCCCCATTTTTTGGATTAACTATCCATCCGTAGTGAAGTTTTCTTTCTTCTAAGTTTTTTATTTCAATATTTTTTTTGCTTTTAAATATCTTATTTATTATATTTAAGGATTCGTCTCCGCTTATTCTTATAATTCCTATTCCGGAAACACCATAAGCTGTTGATATTGCAGCTATCGTATCCATTATATCTTCCTTTCTTAATCAAAAAAACCCGATACACACCGGGTTTAGTTTTTATTTTAAATCTATAACAACTCTTCTAAATGGGTCTTCTCCTTCTGAGTAGGTTATTATATCATCTTCACTTTGTAAAGCAGAGTGTATAATTCTTCTTTC
>CAZNLP010000027.1:0-5230 GCA_964574015.1 uncultured Clostridia bacterium
TATAAATATATGGGTTCTGGAGTTTTTTCAACTAAGGAATTTGAATATCTTGAGGAACATTTGCGAATTTTATCAGGTTTTTACGGTATTATTAGACCTTTTGACGGAGTAGTTCCTTATAGATTAGAAATGCAGTCAAAACTAGGTGGTGAAAACTTAGATTCTCTGTATAAATTTTGGGATGATAAATTAGCAAAGCAGCTATTTTCTGAAACCAGCACAATTCTGAATTTAGCTTCTAAAGAATACAGCTACAGTATTTCTAAGTATTTAAATGACCGCATAAAATTCATAACCTGTGTCTTTGGAGAAAAGATTGATGGAAAAATAAAAGAGAAAGGCACTCTAGCAAAAATGGCTAGAGGAGATATGGTTAGATATATGGCTGAAAATCATATCGAAGATATAGAGTCGATTAAAGATTTTAATAGATTAGATTACATTTACGCAGAAGAACATTCAGATGAAAACACCTTTGTTTTTATAAAAAAATAATATGTTTTATTTTTTAACCTTTTCAATTAATATTACTTCTTAGATTCATAGGTAAATGAAATATCAGCATCTAATAGTCTTTTATATTCTTTCTTTCTTTTATTTTCGACACTTCTATCAAATACAATGCCGTAAAAAGCTTGCCACATAAAAACCCATACACCTATTTCAAAACCATTTACTATAGTATAGGCAAGCAAACCTTCGCCTAAGTCATCCTCAGCAAAATAAACAAAAATCAACATTGATAAAGATACGATAACACTTGCGGCGGCAGCCTTATAAATGTTTCTAACATCTTTTTTTACTGCATTAATCTCCATAGAATAATAATGATTAAAGCTTTCTCTAATTTCAGCTTCTGCTTTTGGATCTTTTATACCATTTTCAATATGGAATTTTAATTCTAAAGATTCTTTAGAAGGAATTTGCTTTACACAGGTATGTAAAAAATGTGCCATCTCAGGATTTATATCTCTTTTTTTAAACTTAACGTTATCCCATTCGTGATAAAAATCAAAGTAATCGTCCAAGGCAATATCTATTATTATCCTGTTGGTATTTTTATTCTGATTATAAATATTCTTATAATAACTCATTATTTCTCCCCTTAAGTCTATATTAATATATACCTTTATATATTAATTGTTTAAATCTAGTGCATATATTCTTGAGCTCTCTCCCCATGGATGATAACCTTCACCAATATATTTAAATCCATACTTTTCATAATATCCGATATAATCTGTACATAAGTATAGAGTCGAAAAATTTGATGCTTGTGTATCTTTTTTTATCTTTTCTAATAAAATTGAACCATAAGCATTTCCCCTATAATCTTCTTCAATATAAAGGGCACAAACCCAAGGATATAAATCCATACGGCTTATGAAATCATTTGTTATAAGACCACCGCATCCGATTATTTTGTCTTTATCCAACAACAGATACCATTGTGGTAGTGGGTTATCAGTAGTTATACAGTTTGTTATGCAATCTTCATATACTTTCATACTACTTGGAGTAGCCCATTTACTTTGAATATATTTTATTCCTTTATCTTTATATTCTGGATTTTTTTTAATAGATACAACTTTCATTTAATTAACTCCTTTATTTGCTATTCTTTTTTACAAAAAATGTTATTTATTTTCTTTTACCTTGAAATCAAATATATCCTTATAATTTTTTAAATAAAGCTGACCAAATACTTCATATATTATTTTTAATGCCGCCCAAGATGTTATGTCC
Source organism: uncultured Clostridia bacterium (assembly GCA_964574015.1). Classification (GTDB taxonomy): domain Bacteria; phylum Bacillota; class Clostridia; order Tissierellales; family Dethiosulfatibacteraceae; genus UBA8670. Next base: position 1,747 of record CAZNLP010000027.1, read on the forward strand.
GATGAGTCTAAGGGAGGAGAAACTTCTACAATATCCATAGCCTTTATTTGTAAATCTTTAATCATATATTTTACCAACTGCATCATCTCTCTTGTTGATAATCCTCCACACTCAGGTGTTCCTGTTCCCGGTGCATATGCTGGATCCAAAACATCAATATCAATGGTTAAATATATTGCATCAAATCCGCTGTATTTTTCTTCAAGTTTTTCTTTTACGTAATTTATTCCTTTTTCATAAATATCTGCTGCAGTTATAACTTCTATATCTTGATGCTCAGATAAATATTCTAATTCTAAATCTTCCCAAGCTCGTATTCCTATTAGAGTTAAGTTTTTTTCTTCTAAATTTTCATTTTCTAATGCTCTTCTTTGGGTACATGCGTGAGACCATTTATGGCCTTCAAATTCATCGAAGATATCGCAGTGTGAATCAAAATGTATTATTCCTGTTTTTTTTCCTTTGTTATAATTTAAAAATGAGATTTCTAAAGGTATTGTTACAGAATGGTCTCCTCCTAGAAATAAACAAAATTTACCTTGATTCAACATTTTTCCAACTACTTCTTCTATGTGTTTATAATATCTTTTCCAATTTAAATCCACATCGAAATCACCTTCATCTTTAACAAAAAACTTATCCTTAAAAATAATTCCTTCTTCGCTAACCGGAGGTAATACTCTTGATAAGTACCTAATTCTATCAGGTGCCTGACTTGCTCCCTTTCCAAAGCTTGCACCACCATCAAAAGGTATGCCTTTAATAATAACATCAGCTTTTTCTAAATTATCTGTTAATAGTTCAGCCCAATGATTCATTATTTTCCCCTCCTATCTAAATTATATGATATTAAAAAGTATAATGATTAATACACATTTTTAATTATATCATAAAAGTTCACTTTTTGATTTACATGATATAATAATCTAAAAATAAATTGGTATTTATATTATATATAGATTATAATACTCTCATAAGAAAATATAAAGTTATAACTATAAAATAAATTTTCAATTGAAGATAAAAGTTTTATTTCTATCTTTTAATATGATATATTTAAATAGAATAATTAACAGGAGTTAAAAATGTCAATAGGAATACTATATGAATCAATTGAATGGTCAAATAAACAATTAGCTAAGCATCTAAATAACTCAGGAATAAAAACAGAACTAATTAATTTAGAAGAAGATACTATTGATTTAAATTCTATTCTAAAGCATAAGTTAATTGTTAATAGAATCTTTCCAAGTTCACTCTTTAGAGGCTATAAAAAGTCCTATAAATTAGCTATGTCTATATTAAGAATTATCGATGACTACAATATTCCAATGATTAATACATATAAATCTTATCAGTATGATTGCAGTAAGATATCAACATCTTGTATTTTGGAAAATAATAGTTTGCCAGCGCCTAAAATATATGCTTTTTTTCAAGGAGAAATAAGTCTAAATAACTATAATATATTCTATCCATGTATTTTAAAGCCAGATTGTGGTGGAAGGTCTAAATATACTTTTATATTAAGGGACAAAAAAGAACTGGAAAAATCTTTAGAAAAAATTCCAGATTTTCCATTTATTATTCAAGAATATATTCATCCTGATAAAAACTATACAACTCGAGTAGAAGTAGTTGGTGAAAAGATTATGACTGTTTTAAAAAGATATATTGGTAAAGGGAATTTATCCGGGTATCATTCAGGTTCTGAATATAAAGATTATGATGATTGTCCTAAGGAAATATTAAAAGCATCTAAAGAAGCATTGAAATATTTGAATATCGATATGGGAAGCCTTGATATTATAGAGACAATCAATAAGGAATTCTACATAATTGATGTTAATGCAACATCTAATTTTTCAGAAGATAATATAGAAATGTTAGGCTTTGATCCAATTAAAGTAATGGCAAAACATATAAAAGAAAAATACAAAGAAATTATTTTATAGATATTTTACAACTTCAGGAGGAAGAATGAAAAATACTAATATTAAAAAAGATCCATCTTTTACAGCATCATTATTAGTTTTCTTAAGCATTGTTGGGATATTGATATCAGGAATTTTTTTATTGAAGGTTGATATACACGCATTATTAATCTTAGGATTATGTGTTACTTGTTTGGTGTCTTTAAAATATGGATATACCTTTGATGAATTAGTTAAAAGTATGGAAAAAAGCATAAGTAGAGCCATGACTGCATTGTTGATTTTTATTTTAATAGGAACAATTATTGGATCTTGGATATCAGCTGGAACTGTTCCCGCACTTATTTATTATGGACTTAATCTTATTTCACCAGGATTATTTCTACCGATTGGTTTAATACTCTGCAGCATAACTTCTCTTTCAACTGGTACATCTTGGGGTACAGCAGGAACTGTTGGTATTGCACTTATGGGAATGGGACTAGGTTTAGGTATCCCGGCACCAATAGTAGCTGGTATGGTAGTATCTGGAGCTTTTTTTGGCGATAAAATGTCCCCTATTTCAGATACAACTAATCTAGCTGCAGTATCTGCTGAAGCCAATCTTTACAATCATATTAAAGCTATGAGTTATACTACTATACCTTCATATATAATATCTCTTATTATCTATACATTTATAGGATTTAACTATGCAAATGGTACAGGAAACACTGAAGATATAAAACTTATACAAGAGACAATTTCCATTAGTTTTAATTTAAATCCAATTATAATATTACCAATGGTTATATTATTTACACTAAATCTACTTAGATTTCCAGCAGTTCCTGCAATGATTATTGGAACTCTCTCGGGAGCTATTATTGCCGTAGTATTTCAAGGAATAAGTATCAGTGAAGCTTTAACAGCTATAAACTATGGATATACTAATGAAACGGGGATAGCTCTTGTAGATAACTTACTGATACGAGGCGGAATACAAAATATGATGTGGACTTTTTCTCTTTCATTTATTGCATTATGCCTTGGAGGAGTATTAGAGCTTGTAGGATATTTAAGAGTTTTAATAAAAGGTATACTTTCTAAGGTAAAAAGTGTCGGCAGTTTAGTTGCTTTAGTAATTGGAACGACAATACTTGGAAATGCTTCAATGGGCGAAATATATCTAGGAATAATTCTAAATGGAACACTATATAAGGAAGCATTTAAAGAACGAGATTTAAAACCTGAAATGCTTAGCCGTCTCTTAGAAGAAGGTGGGACCCTTACTGGAGCACTAATACCTTGGACAACTGCAGGTGCATTTATGGCTTCTACTCTAGGAGTTTCAACATTAGAATATAGCAGATATGCTTTTTTAAATATTATTAATCCAATACTATCTATTGTGCTATCTTTTATGGGAATATTCATACTAAGAAATAAAAAAATAAACCAAAAAGCATCTTAATGAGTCTAACTATTAATATGATTATTTATTTTGAATATTAAGAGGTATAATTATAGAAATTAACACAAATATGTTTGTTTTGGAAATATTAGGTACT
>CAZNLP010000027.1:5330-17537 GCA_964574015.1 uncultured Clostridia bacterium
TAGGTACTATAACTGGTATTGGCGGAGGTATATTAAGAGATGTTTTTACTATGAGAATTCCTTCTATATTTGTAAGACACATATATGCTCTTGCTTCTATGATAGGAGCTTTGATATTTTTTATTTTAAGAACTTATATCTACAGAAGTTTAGCTATGGTCATTTCAGTAGTTATTATTGTAATAATTAGATTTATCTCCCATAGATATAAGTTAAGTTTACCAAAGGTTAAATTATAACTATGTCTTTAATCTATTCTTTCAAATAAACAACTGATATATTCCTGAAATTTCAATTCCTTCTTCTTTTGCAATTTGTTCAAATTCTTTACTTTTTTCCGGCGATGCACACCAAGCCATACCGCAACCATAATCGATTTCTCGTGGCAAAGGAATTAACCTGCCTGGAAGTTTATTCGATGAGCAAGCCTTTTCCATAGCTATAGCTGCAGTAGTAGTTGGAAAGGTAATAATTAATTTTAAGCTTTTTTCTATCATGATGCTATTTCCATTACTGCTTGTACGGCACTATCAACATCTTCATCACTATTGAACCAGGAAAAACTAAATCTGACGGCACCACGATTATCAGTACCTAATGCTTTGTGCATTCTCGGTGCACAGTGAGCTCCAGGACGAGTAGCAATCTTATATTTATCGGATAATACGTCGGAAACAACAGCAGAATCATAATCATGAATATTTAGAGCAACTATAGCTACCCTTTGGGGTAAAGAAAAATCCCCGTAGATTTCTATTCCTTTTATATCTTTTACACCTTCATAAAAATTATTCATTAGCCTAGTCTCCTTTTGTGAAATTATATTTATTCCTGTGGATTGAATAAAGTCGATAGCGGCAGAAAGACCAGCTATACCATGACTATTTAATGTTCCAGCTTCTAATCGAGTTGGGTATTCCACAGGTTGGGTATTACTATAAGACTTAACTCCTGTTCCTCCAACTTTTAAGGGTATAATGTCAATACCTTCTCTAACACACATACCTCCAGTACCTTGCGGTCCCATAAGACCTTTATGTCCTGTAAAACAAATTATATCCGCACCAATTTCTTCCATATTTATAGGAATACATCCTGCTGTTTGTGATATATCTACTATAAAGATTAGTCCGTGGCGACGTGCAATAGCACTAATCTTGGGTAAATCTACTATGTTACCGGTAAGATTAGAAGCATGGTTACAAATAATGGCTTTCGTATTAGGTTTGATTAATTCTTCAAAAGATTCCAATGATAAATTTCCTTTCAAATCTGCAGGTACAAAGCTAAGCTCTACATCTTTTTCCTTATTTAAACTATAAAGTGGTCTAAGAACTGAGTTGTGCTCTAAATCTGTAGTTATAACATGGTCTTTTGAAAAAATAGTCCCATTGATGGCAGTATTTAAGGCTTCCGTTGAGTTTTGTGAAAAAATAACACGATCTGCCCTTGGACATCCAAATAACTCGGATAATTTAACCCTTGCTTCGTATAAAGTACGTGAAGCTTCTAAAGAACCACTACTCAAACCTCTAGCCGAGTTGCCTAATGTACTCATCGCTTCAATCACAGCTTCAATTACTTGGTTTGGTTTGTGAAGTGTAGTTGCTGCATTATCTAAATAGATCATGGCTTAATTACTTTTGATGCACTACTAATTTTTTCAACAATAGTGTACATATTAGAAATTGAACCTACAGCTAATTCTTCTTTAACTTCAAAAAAATCTAAACATGTTCCGCAAGTTATAACTTCTACACCTTGGGCTTCAAGATTTTTAATGTCTTGTAAAGCAGGTGAATCATTCAAAGTCAATTTTGCTCCAGCATTATAAAAGATAATAGCTTTAGGCAATTTTTCTAATTGAGAAAGAGTATATATAAAGCTCTTCATAAGTATTTCACCTAAGGTATCATCTCCATTTCCCATAGTTTCGCTTTCAATAGCTACCACCGTATTTCCTAGTGAATCAGGTACGCAAACCTGATCCTTTGGTTCTAATTCGATTTTTTCAGAGTTTAATACTTCTCCCCGAACAACAAATTCTTTTTCTTTTATCTTTTCACTTACAGGTTTTATATCTTTACTGGAAAGTGCCTTCATTACATTTTGCACAGCAGTTTGATTATCCACGTGAACCTCTATAGTACTTCCATTTTCCATATCTTTTAGAGCTTTAATCGTTTTCACTACAGGTAATGGACATGCATCTCCAATAGCGTTTACTACAACATTTTTCATTATTTTCCTCCTTATATCTTGGTGTAAAACAGTAATTACATGGTATTTTTTTCCTATAATATCAATTTTAATCTATTTTTTCTTTATTTTCAAATATCTAAAACCCAAAAAAGTCAATCAATGCGTTAATAAATTTGCTATTATTCTCTTTATCTTTATAATCTACTGGGACATCCAATTATTTTGTTCTTATCTAACAATAGATACCATTGAGGTAACGAATTACTAGTATGAATACAATTATTTATGCAGTCTTCATATACTTTCATACTGTCTTCACTAGCCCATTTACTTTGAATGTATTTAATTCCTTCATCTTTATATTCTGGTTGTTTTTTTATAGATATAACTTCCATTTTAATAGCTCCTTGATTTTATTTTTTTTATTTCAGCAGAGATTTGTTGGAATTCTTTTTCTAGTTTTTCTTTTTTACCTTTTTCCAATGGTTCATTTAACTTACCCATTACTACAGAAAGACGGTTATTAAGTAGAATAATTTTTTCTTCAATCTCTCTCTCTTTAATTGTTTTGTTTTTTCTATATAAAAATTCTTCGTATTTCCCTTTAAATAAATTTATTTTTTTATCTTCTATTGTCATAATTTGATTTGCTACAGATTTTACAAATTGTCTATCGTGAGATATGAACAGTAAAGTTCTTTCATATTCATTGAGGGCTTCTTCTATCACTTCAAGACTCGCAACATCGAGGTAGTTAGTTGGCTCATCTAGTATAAGCATATTAAAATCTTCCAAAAGTATTTTTACAAAAGAAATCTTTACTAATTCACCACCACTTAACATATTTACTTTCTTATAAACACCTTCTCCTTTAAAAAGTAATCTGGCAAGAAGAAGTCTAGCAAAGTTTTCAGAATAAATACTGCTTTCCATTACATTTTCTAATATACTCTTGTCTTTGTTTAGGATATTTAAATCTTGATTGAAGTATCCTATCTTAGCAGTTTTTGATATTTTAATACCTTTTTCTTTATTCATTATCATATTAATTAAAGTACTTTTACCACATCCATTTGGTCCAATTAGTGCAACTCTAGATCCATTTTCTACATAAAAATTAGCATTTTTAAAAATTACATTATTTCCGAAAGATTTATTAATATTTTTTCCTTTCACTAAAATTTTACTGTAGGTTCTACTTGATTCTAAAATATCTAATTTGATTTTACTCTGCTCTACCGGCTTATCTTTCTCTTCTAAATGCTCTATTCTCTTCCTAACATTTTTAACAGCATTATCAAGACCTGCTTTGGCTTTTTGACCACCCATTTTATGTAATCTGGCTTCTGAGTTACCCATCCTTTTTGGTGCTTGTTTTATATTTTTACTCTTTAGCTTTGTTTTGTTAATTACTTCTTCCAATCTCTTTTTTTCTTTTAAATATTTCTCATATTCAAATTTTGCTCTTTCTCTTTCCTGCACTTTCTGTTCTTGATAATCACTGTAGTTCCCATTGTATATTTTTGCTTTACCGTTCTCAATTTCTAAAATTTTATTGCACAATTTATCTAAAAACCTTCTATCGTGGGATATAATCACCAAACTTCCATTGTAATCGCTAAATCTATTTTCAATAAAATCTATACCGTCCATATCTAAGTTGCTTGTAGGTTCATCAGCAAAGATTATTAAATTATCTAAATCTAGAGCTTCCGCTATTTTAAATTTAGTTTTTTCTCCTCCACTCATATTGTCATTCCATGCTGTTTTAATTCCAAATTTTGAAGCTAATTCACCACTAATTATTTTGCTTTTAGAGTCTTCAAGCTGAGACACGTATCCGTACCTTCTATGTAGTTTTACATAACCTTCATCTGGTTTTAATCTTTTGCTTAATATATTTATTAGAGTAGTTTTTCCCACTCCATTGACACCTACTATTCCAATATTATCTTCGCTATAAATTTTCAAATCATCTATTTCAAGTATTAATCTATCTCCAAAATACTTTTTAACATTATTGAGTTCAACTAGTAACATAAAAAATCCTCCCTTTCAGAGAGGATAGTATAACAAGCATACTAATTCATCATTTTAATTAGAATATTTTTGTATTTATAACAAAAAATTACAAACTCACATTAAAAATTCTAGATAAAAAATTGTTGCCTTATGCTTAAATTTACTATAACTATGAAATACTATCCACTCATAAATAAATAAAAAATGAAATCAATAAAATAGAGATATTAAAATATCTAAATTTTATTTTTTATCTTTAATTGTTTATATTAGTGAATTATAACTTCATTGTATATAGTTCCTTGCCTTTCATTAAATTTTAGTTCAACAATTTATTTTACACATAATTTTAAAATCTGTCAATTAATAAAATGCACCGAAGACATAGCATAGCTTTGGTCTGTCATACTGTAAGCAAGTAAAGCTTTCCATTTGTTATTTACTTTTTGAATATAGGGAGCTATAGATAAACTGTAAAGCACCATTCTTAGATTAATAATTAAGGCAGTATAGATGATTACAAGCATATGAGCATTAATACTAATCAACTGAATGGCTGCCAGTTGAGAAGCTCCAGCAAAAATGCCAACACTCATAAAAATTGTCCTTTTTAAACATTTTTTTAACCCCAAAATAATAATAAAGTCACTTTAATGCTTGTATATTATTTCTTGACTATTTTCTTTGTTTTTTTATAAAAGCAATTACCTGTAATACTATGTTTGGTATCATAGCTCCTAATAATACATATAACCACATATCATAAGAAAGTGATGTCGTTTCAAGAATTCTATGCATTATTGGGGTATATATAGCAAAGATTTGAAGTGCTAAAGTAAGTGCCATAGCTACAATAAGGTAAGGATTCTGAAAAAAAGTCTTGTCATAGCCTAGCCCATTTTTTCTTCTAACGTTAAATACCTGTAGGAGATGAACTACAGCTAGTGTCATAAATCCTATTGTCCTAGCTGAATGTATTTCAATTCCATTATTTAGAGAAAGAGTATAAGAGATTAGTGGACCTGTTGCAATTATAAGTCCTTGAAAACTAATGAGAAACTTATATCTATTTGTAATAATTGGAGCTTTAGGATGCCTTGGATCTTTACTCATAACTCCATCCTCTGGTACTTCCCAAGCCATAGCTAATGCAGGGAAAACACCTGTTACAACATTAAGCCAGAGTATTTGAAGTGCAATAAGGGGCACTGGTACTCCAATAACAATTGATAAAAATATCAATAATATTTCACTAAGATTACAGGAGAGCAAATAATGAATGAATTTCTGAATATTATCAAAAATCACTCGTCCCTGTCTAACAGCCTCAACGATTGTACTGAATTGATCATCCAACAAGATCATATCTGAAGCTTCTTTAGCCACACTTGTACCTCTCTTTCCCATGGCAACTCCTATGTCTGCTTTCTTTAAAGCTGGCGCATCATTTACACCATCTCCTGTCATTGCAACAATTTCATTCATATTTTTTAATGCAGTAATGATATTTAGTTTGTTTTTTGGTGTGACTCGTGCGTACACAGAGTTGCTTTTTAGATTTTCTTCTAAGGATTCCATAGATAAATCATCCATATTTGTATTTTTTAACATTTTTTCTTCATTAATCTCTATTCCTATTTCTTTAGCTATACCTACAGCAGTTTCCTGCTGATCTCCTGTTATCATAATAGTTCGAATGCCAGCTTTTGAAGCTATTTCAATTGAATCTTTTACGTCTACTCTCGGTGGATCTTTCATTCCAAAAAAACCAAGAAATATCATCCCTTTCTCAATTTCATTTTCAAAATTATTATCATTGTCATAATCTTCCTTCTTGTAAGCAATTCCCAAGATACGAAAACTTTCCTTTGCAAGTCGTTTATTTTCTTTTTTTAATTCTTCCTTTTTTTCCTCTGATAAGTTTATTATTTCATTTTTTTCATAAACTTTATCGCACATATTAATCACTACGTCAGGAGCACCTTTCAGGAATATCTCTTCACTATTTTCAGGTTTCTTATATTTTACAGCCATAAATTTTCGTTCTGAATCAAAAGGAATTTCTTCTTGACGATTATATTTTTTTTCTAAATCATTTCTCTCATAACCTGCTTTTTTAGCAGCGACTACTAAGGCTCCTTCTGTGGGATCCCCAACAATCTCCCATTGACCGTTATCTTTCTTATTTAGGACTGCATCAGAACAAAGAAGTCCTGCCTTTAAACTCAATGATATTATTTGATCTTTAGTTGGATCTACAGCTTCTTCTTCCTCACTAAATTCTCCTTCAGGAATATATCCAGTGCCTGAAATGTTGATTTCTCTATTATCTAAAATTATTTTTTGCAAGGTCATTTCATTTTCAGTTAGTGTACCGGTTTTATCAGTACAAAATACTGTAGCAGATCCTAATGTTTCAACTGCAGGAAGGTTTCTCATTAATACTTTTTTCTTAACCATACGATTCATTCCAATTGCTAATGTAATGGTCGCTGCTGCAGGAAGACCTTCTGGAACTGCAGCAATTGCCAAAGCGATGGAAGTCTTTGTCATTTCCTCTAGAGGCTTACCGGTAAGATAACCAATAATTGCAACTACCCCTGTTATAATCAAGGTTAAAATAATTAAATATTGTCCTGTCTGCTCTAAACGCTTTTCCAAAGGTGTGTCTTCATCTTCTGTTTCTTTAAGCATTTTTGATATTTTCCCAATTTCTGCATCATTTCCTGTAGCTGTAACAATAAACTTTCCATTTCCTTTAAGAACTGACGAACCCATAAAAATCATATTATTACGATCAGCTATATCGACTTTTTTCTCACTTTTAAGAACTTTAGTGTCCTTTTTCACAGGTTCTGCTTCTCCTGTAAGGATTGATTCGTCAACATCTAATTCATCTGATTCAACTATACGACCATCTGCAGGAATCTTATCCCCTTCATCCAGCACTATTACATCTCCTAGAACCAATTTCTCAGTTGATATATTAAAAATATCTCCATCTCTTATTACTTTAGCTTCTTCATGTACTCTCTCTTGTAAAGCCTCGATAGATTTTCCTGCTCTATATTCCATAATTAATCCAAGTATCGCAGTAATAAAAATAACAACTAATACTGCAACTCCTTCAACAATTTCCCCAATAAAAAATGATGCAATAGCTGCAAATAGGAGCAAAAGCATTACTATGCTTTTAAATTGACGAAAAAATATTTTCCATATAGATATTTTACTTTTTTCTTCTAATCGATTTTTACCATATTTCTCTATTCTTTTTTTTGCCTCTTCAGAAGAAAGACCGTTATTTATATCTGTTGAAACACTTTTTTCAATTTCTTCAATTGTTTTTTTGTGCATAGGCTTATTCTTTTGCATTAAATTCTCCTCACTATAATAAATCTTACTTTTTTTATCTTAAATGCTATGTCATTTATTGTTTCTATAAAAAAATAAATATAATAACATTATTATATTCTAAATCATATCACAATTCAAAAATTATAATAGATAACAAAAATTTCACCTGCACTTTCTTAGATATATTTATATCTAAAATAAAAAAGTGCCAAAAAACTTCTTTGAAATCTATAAAGTAATTTGACACTTCAATATTAAACAATACTTAAATTCATATATAACTTATTGCTGTTATCTATTCTTTATCTTGCTTGAGACATCATCCTTGTAATTCCTCCACCATTTTTAATATTGGTGAATCCATACTTATTAAGTATTTTTACTGCATATGCACTTCTTGCTCCAGATGTACAGTAAAAAATTATTTCTCTATCCTTATTGCCAAGTTCTTCTACTCTATTCTTTAATTCGTCTAGTGGAATATTTATAGCATCAGGATGTGCACCGTATTCAAATTCTCTAGGGGTACGAACATCAACAATTAAAAGTTCCTTAGATTCTTTTTCTATTTCAGCCGTTTGAACATTCTTCTCTTCCACATCGTTTTTTTCTCCGATTTTTTTAGGTTCTGGATTAGGTAATTCTAATTTGAAGTTCTTAGGAGTTAATGCTCTTACATAGCCAGAAAGACTTAAAAATCCTCCGCTCACATTTAACACATTTTTAAATCCTTCTCCAACAAGAGTTCTAAGTGCTTGATGTCCTTTCTTTCCAGTTTCGTCATAAACTAAGATTAGTTTATTATTAGGAAGCTCATCTATTTTTGATAAAAGTATTTCAAGAGGTATATTTACTGCTCCTTCTATATGAGATTTTTTAAATGAAAATACATCTCTCACATCAATCCAAATTGATTCCTTATCCTCTAAATATTTATCTATCTCTGAAACTGTCAATGAAGGAGAATATCCTGAAATTCTATTTTCAGCTGTATATGCTGCCATATTCATACCATCATTTGCATTTCCAAGAGGTGGTGAGTATGCAAAATCTATATCGGCAAGATCAGAAACCGTAAGCTGTCCTGCAACTGCAGTTGCAATAACATCCAATCTTCTATCAGCTCCGTCATACCCTGCAGTTTGTCCTCCTAATACTACTCCAGTATCCTTATCGTAAACTAAAAGTATTGAAACCATTTCTGCACCTGGATAGTACGAGGTATGATTTTCTTTATGAACTACAATAGCATCTGCATTAAATCCTGCATCCCTTGCAGCTTTTAAAGATAATCCTGTAGTACCAGCTACAGCTTCAAATACTCTAACTATTGATGTTCCTATTGATCCTTTATATTCATGTCTTTTTCCCATTGCATTTGATGCTGCTATACGTCCCTGTCTGTTAGCTGGTCCAGCAAGAGGAATACGAACTTTTCTTCCATGTACTCTATGTTCTAACTCTACCATATCACCAGCAGCATAGATGCTTTCATCATTAGTCTTTAATGTAGGGTCAACTAATAATCCACCTGCTTCGCCTATTTCTAATCCTGACTTCTGAGCAAGTTTAAGAGTTGGTCTTACACCAATAGAAAGAAGAGTCATGTCTGCGTCTACTTTACTTCCATCTTTAAGAGTAACACTATTTCTTCCAATATCAGAAACAGCTTTGTTAGTCAATACATCAACATTATACGAAAGCATTTCCTCTTGAATAAATCCAGCTATTTCAGCCTCCATAATAGACATAACATGTGGCATCATTTCAACTACAGAAACTTTCATTCCTCTTTTAACAAGTGCTTCTGCCATCTCTAGGCCTATAAATCCACCACCTACAACTACTGCTGTTTTTGGTTCTTTATCTTCAATAAATGTATTAATTTTATCCATATCTCCAAGAGTCCAGAGTTGAAATACGTGACCTTGATCTGCCCCGGGTATAGGCGGTGCAATTGGTTTTCCACCTTGCGCCAATATCAGTTTTGTATATTCGTAACTTCTCTTTTCACCTGTATTTGAATCAATAGCATGTACAATTTTGTTTTTCCTATCAATTTCTGTAGCTCTAGTATTTACATGTACTGCTGTTTGATACTGCTCATCAAAACTTTCAGGACTTTGCAATATAAGTTTTGATCTGCTTTCTATATCTCCACCTATATAATAAGGTAGTCCACAGTTGGCAAATGATATATCTGGTCCTGCTTCTAATATTGTGATTTCAGCTTCTGCTGAAAGTCTTCTTGATTTTGCTGCTGCCGTAGCACCTGATGCTACGCCTCCAATAATAACAATTTTTTCCATATTTATTTCCTCCAAAAAGTATTTTATTTTACTAATATATTCATTACTTTATATATTTTGTATTTCAATAGGATTTATAGCTTAACACTATACCCCCTGGAGGTATATTATATAGATGTTTTAATATATTGTCAACATTTAGATTAATTAATGTCTATTGATTACAGTTACAGGAATATCTAATCTTTCAATCATCAATTTATCTACTTTCAATCGTTCTTTACAAAAATAAAATACTCCTTCTTTTCCTTTTAAATTATTACTTTTACCATAATTCGTATTACTTACCCAATCAGAAATTTCATCAATCCAATCTTTTCTTAAATTATCTTGTGATTTTCTTTCATCTGCAGCTTTTTTAATTATATCTTCAACATCCGAAGGTTCAATATACACAATACGTGGATTTAAATTTTTTACAGTATCTAATAAATCACGGAGATGTACATAAATCTCTTCATAACTTTTTTTATAAAAGCCCAATAACTCGAAAATGTGATTTTGAAGAAAGGCACATTCAAAAATATAAATATAGTCATCTTTTAATGCTCTCTCTGCAAATCTTTTCCACCTTGTTAAATGTATTTTCTTAAATTCAATTAAGCTTCGTCTACCATCATATATCTCTTTTGAAGCTACTTCATCAATTAAACTCCAGTAACTATCTTCTGGAAAATCTATCCTGGTGTAAGCTAAAATAATATGATCATCTTCTCTTCTAACTTGTGCTTCAATTCTATTAACTAGCTCTTCTTTACTGATATTCTTTTTTGAATTATTCCAAATTTCCAAACATTTAGATAAAAATCTATCATATTCTTCCTCTTTTAGATATGCATTCCAAGCCATATCTGCTGGATGAGATACTCCTTCTTCGTATAAAATTACTTTTTTCCCTTCAGATATTAATTTTTCTTTTATCTTCATTGCTGTAGTAGTTTTACCTACACCTGGTATTCCTTCTACCAATATAAGTTTATTGATCATAAATTCCTCCATAAGTATTATATTTCATAATAAATAATACGGTGAAAACCAAAAAAGCCTTTGTTATAATTTACTAAACAAGACTTTTATATATATTTGTCCTTATTCTTAAAACAAGAAGTTCAATTGCAACTTTAAATTACTAAAATCCCTTTTCTTCCAACCATTCATATAACAACTTCTCTCGAGAAGTTGTTTTCTCCTCATCTCTTTCATATTTTCCTAATATGAGCTTGTCATGGATATTCCCATCCATAAGGAATATTACTCTGTCTGCCCTAGCTGCCACTTTCACATCATGGGTAACAATAATAACTGTCTTACCATCTGTATTAATAGCATTAATAATATCCAAAACTTCTCTTGAGGTGCTACTGTTTAAGGCTCCCGTCGGCTCATCACCAAACAATATATCAGGTTGATTTATCAATGCTCGGCAGATCGCCGCACGTTGAAGTTGGCCACCTGAAACTTTTTTAATATCATGTCCAGCCACACTATTAATGCCTGTCTTTAACATTAGTGCATCAGCATTTTGATTTACCTGCTCTCTTGATAGTTTGCCAAGTTTAAAACCAGGGAGTATAATATTGTCCCTGATAGATAAGTTTTTTAGAAGATAGGATTGCTGAAAAATAAATCCCATTTGTTTTAGTCTTACTTCACTTATTTTTTTATCATCCAGCTTAGAAATATCTTTACCACAAAGCAAAATATTTCCTGAGGTTGGTCTATCCATTCCACTAATACTATAAAGCAACGTTGATTTTCCAGAACCAGATTGACCCATTATTGCTATAAACTCTCCCTCTTCAACCTTAAAATTTATATTATTTAACACTTGTGTATCTTCAAAACTTTTAGATAAATCCTGCACCTTCAATATTGTTTTCATATTACACCTCTCAATAACTATTCATTAATTATAGAAATAATATTGTATCTTTCTATTGTTTTTAAAACAACCCATGATACTAATAACACCAATGTCATCAAGGACAATGGCCCCAAGATATACTGAACTAAAGGATTGACAATAAGTTCAACCCTCTTAATACCAAGTCCTGATATGCTTAATACAAGGTTAACTATTTTTTCTCCTAAAATATCTGTTAAAATAATTCCCGCTAAAATACCGGTCATGGAAACACAACCTATTTTTATCAAATACTGGCTTTTAATATCCATTTCCGAAAACCCTATAGCCTTTAAAATTGCAATTTTCGAGTAATCCTTAACCAGACGAAGTTTTAAAAATAAAACAGTTATAAGCATTACTAAACTTGCTCCAATTATGAAAATTATAAAAACAATGGTTTTAAGTTGTTTT
>CAZNLP010000028.1:0-10063 GCA_964574015.1 uncultured Clostridia bacterium
TCGTAAGCAAGTTTAATTTCCATAACATCTTCGCCCATTTCAAGACCATTTTCTTCAAGCTGCTCTATTTCTGAATCTTTTATAGCTCTTGATGCATCTGATAAATCAGTTTCTCCTGGTATAAATTTTTTGAATCCTGCACTTGATCCTGCTCTTCCTACCTGTACACTCACATCTGATTCTTCATTAACCATATACTCTTCAGCTATATGAGCCATTAAAGGATATACTGTGCCGGAACCATCTACTATTACCTGTCCGGATAATCCATTTCCTTCTCCATCTCCTGCTGGTTCTTCTGCTGGCTGCTCTGCTTCTTGAGAGCACCCTACTGCTACTGTTAAAATCAATACAAATACTAATAAAAATGGAAATAATTTTTTCTTCAACATTTAAATCCTCCTATGATATACATAAATTATTTTATACTCAATCATTAAAATAGATTATGATAAGTATTTTGTTAATTCATAGTATAGCATAGTAGATTATCTTTTATGTTTATTCCAAGTTAATAGAATGTTAAGTTCATGTTAAGTTGAAAAATCCTTTCTATTTACTTTAAATCAATAAAATTATATAATTAGATAATATAAAAATTGGGGATGATAATATGACTAAAGGAATAAAGCAAACTTTATTTCTAATAGGTGGAGGTATTTTACTTTTACTTTTTATAATAGTTTTTAATCAACTTCACCAAATTTTCATAACAACTTCAGCTGTTAATCCTGCTTTAGGACAGATTGTTACTATACTACTGGGATTAATTTTTGCGATTGTATTTTTAGTACCTATTGTTGGTTATATAAAATTAAGAAAGCCCTTAGAAACGCCTGATGAAACTGATGAACTAGCTTATACTAATTATTTGTTTGCTGTAAAACAGAGATTAGAAAGAAATAAGTATATTAAAGAATCCGACTTTGAGTTTGATGAGAGTAAACCTTTAGTTGAACAGGTTGAATCAGCTCTAAAAGTTCTTAATAAAGAAACTTTCAATATTATGAGAGAAACATCTTCAACGGTATTTATTACTACAGCAGTTTCACAAAATGGAGTTTTAGATAGTTTATTTGTTCTGATAAATTTATCTAAATTAGTGTGGAGAATTAGTCATATATACAATCAAAGGCCGAATATAAAAGAGATATTTTATTTGTACATAAACGTGGCCGGAACTGTTCTTATGGCAAGGGAAATTGAGGATTTAGCTATAATGGATGAACAGCTGGAACCGGTTATAAATTCTCTTATCGGAGGTAGCTTAAGTAATCTAGTTCCAGGTGCCACAGCCATAACCAACTTAATAATTAATTCTATAATTCAAGGTTCAGCCAATGCATTTTTAACTTTAAGAGTTGGAGTTATAGCTAAAAAGTATTCCGCTAGTATAACAAAAGTGGATAAAAGAATTATACGAAGATCTGCTTCTATTGAGGCTGCAGGAATTTTAGGACAGGTAGTTCAAAAAAATTCTCTTTCTATAGTAAAAGCCTTTGTATCAGCTTCAAAAAAAGCAACCATTGATAAAACTTTTGACAAATTTAAATCTGGAGCTAATAAAACAGGAGATTTCGTAAAAGATATTTTCAAAAAATAATTTATATTATTTACTATCTCCAATATTTTTAACATATTTATTAAATGTAAATAGACAGAAAGGACGGCACTATGAAAAAAATGAAAACCTTAAATTTAAAACTTAATTCTCTTGTTATATTTAGAAATATTCTAAATGATGAAGTAGTTGAAAAATTAAGAGATTTATTATCATCATATGAAGATGACCTTTTAATGAAGGTTAACAAATATTCTTCTTTTGTATCAACTTTATTTGAAAAGAATCATAATTTATCAAATTACCTTTTAAATCTTATTTTAGAAGATGAAAATATTTACGTGAAAAAAATCGGGCAAAAATTACATATTGAAAGTTATATAGAGGATTCATTGAAACAAGAATTGAAAGTACTTGAAGAGATAAGTAAACTATCATCAGTTGATATCATAAAAAATATTGACTATGAAGGATATCTTTCCTCCTGGGAAACTCAAAAGATAGATTTCACAGATATGTATTTTAAAAGAATAAATAATATTTCCAAATGGGGTTATGGTATATATTCTAAATATCACACCTTCAAAGCAATAGATGGAAAAGTAGTTCCTGTTAACAATCCAGATAAAATTACATTAGATGATTTAAAAGGATATAAAAAAGAAAGAAGTTTGGTTATAAAAAACACCGAAGCACTGCTTGATAATAAACCTGCAGCAAATGTCCTTCTATATGGAGATGCTGGAACAGGTAAATCTTCAACTGTCAAAGCTCTTGTTAACGAATATAGAGAAGAAGGTCTAAGATTAGTAGAAATATCAAAAAATCAAATTAAAGATATTTCTCTTATTATGGATACCTTAGGTAAGAATCCTTTAAAATTTATATTATTCATCGATGATCTATCTTTTACAAAAAACGATAATGAATTTGGTGAACTTAAAGCAATATTGGAAGGATCAATTTATTCAAAACCTTCTAATATATCTATTTATGCTACAAGCAATCGAAGGCATATGGTTAAAGAAAAATTTTCTGATAGAGATGGAGATGACATGCATCTTAGCGAGACAATAGAAGAAATTGCATCTCTTTCTGATAGATTTGGTCTCATGGTAAGCTTTTATAGACCGGACAAAAAAGATTTTTTAAATATAGTAAAAGAGTTAGCACTTCAATACAATGTAGACCTCTACGGCGATAAATTGGAAAGAGAGGCTGAAAAATTTGCTGTTAGAAGAAGCGGTCGTTCTCCTCGAATAGCAAGGCAGTTTATAGAATATTTATTAACAAAAGAATAAAATAATATCCAGCTTTTGCTGGATATTATTTTTTAAAGTAGAATCCTTGGGCTAAATTAATACCCAATTTTTCCAAGATTTTTAACTCTTCTTCATTTTCTATAAAATCACCTATTATTTCTGTGCTTTGTGTACCTACATATTTAACTAAATTTTTAATAGATTTCATAACTTCTTTTTCATTCCTTGCTTTATCAAGAAGATCCCTATTTAATCTAATAAAATTTGGTTCGCAGGAAAGCATTAGTAAATCGTTAGAGTTTTTTCTTCCAAAGTTTGCTAAAGAAATTCCTACATCTCTCTTTTCAGCTTCATCTTTTATTTTAGTCATTTGTTTTATCTCTAAATTAATAGGCATCCACATTTCAAATATAATTTTTATTTTTTCACTGCAGTCAAAAGAAATATCGGATATAAAATTATTGCTGATTGGATATGGTCCGTGAGTTAAAAATAAATATTTACCTTCGATTTCCTTACAGTTCTCTTCATCTAAATTTAAGTTATCTATACTAGCTTTATCTAATTGTCTGTACATCCCTATCTCATATGCAAATGATATCAATTCTTCTGTGTTTTTGAAGTATTCACTATCTACTCTTAATTGAGCACTATATCCTATTACTTCTCTGCTTTTTACAGAATAAATAGGTTGAAATATATGACTGAAGTCTTTTTCTTCAATTATTCTCGTAAGTTCTTCTTTCCTGTTTTCAATTGATTTATTTTCTTTATATTCTTCTATGTCAAATAACGAGTAAGTCCCCTTACCAGAATTCTTTGCCTTATACATGGCAAAATCACCGTATTCAATTAATTTATTTATGTCCTCTGTGTCCTTTCCGTAAACTGCCATTCCACAGCTTATAGAAACTGGTATTTCAACTCCGTTGATTTCTATTGGGTATTCAGTTATTTCTTTATTTATTTTGTTCCAGATTTCATCAGTTGTTTCTTTTGTTACTTTTTCATATCCTTGAGTAAATAATGCAAATTCATCTCCTGCTATTCTAATTTTTATTGAATTTTCAATATCAACTTTTTTCAATCGATTTGCAAATTCGGTCAAAAAAACATCTCCCGTAGAGTGACCGTAAGTATCGTTTATGTTCTTGAATCCATCTAAATCCATAAATACAAAAATACCCTGTTTATTTTTATGCTTTTCTATTAGTTTTTCTATTTCCGTCCAGTATTGATACCTGCTTATTAAGCCGGTTAAAGCATCCTTTACTAGTCTCCCTTCAAGTACTTTGTTTTTTGTATTTAACTTCATATTCGCTTTTTGAAGTTGTCGTTTTGTATTTATAAGTTCATTGTTCAGCTTTTGGATTTCTTCTAAAAATTCACTGCTTTTGTTATCTTTATCTTTTATTGTTTTTTTAAACTCATTTCTCATTAAATTTGTATAATCATTGTATATTTTTAAAAATTCTTTATAAGAATTTATATTTAAAGCTTCGTTATCTACTATCAACAAAAAAATCTTTCCATTACTAGCCATAGCAAAAACAGTCACAGATAGCTTTTTATCCTTTTTTTGTATTTGTGTTGTAATAGTTGCTGCATCATCAGATACAAGGCAGCTTTGTAGGATTTTAGTAATATTTTTAGAGGCTTCTTTGGGAAAAATTTCCAGTATATTCATTCCCTTTTCTAGGGTTACTTTTTCATCTCTCCATATTATTTTTTCTATTAAATTGTTTTCGTTTAATAGTAGCAATATTTTCATTATAACTCCTATATATTTTTTCCCGTCCAGTTTATTAGTTCGTCAAAGGTTGATGCCGTTGTATCTAAGTCCCATTCTTCTCTTAATTTTACAGCTGAATCAAAAGCTCTTCCTCCTGCTGCAATTTTTATACTATGATCTTTATCCTTTTTCCTAACTTCTTCAACTATTTTCTTACAATCATCAAGATAATTAGGCATAGTTACCGATAAAATAAGCAGCTCCGGATTGTATTCTTCTAAAGTGCTCATTATACTCTCATTAGGTACTGCAGCTCCAAGGTATATAGTATCCCACCCTTTTAGCTCAAATAGGTCACATAGCATCCTTATACCCATTTCATGGAGTTCGTTACCAACACATAGTGCTACCATTGTTTTGTCATTTCTTGGTGTTGAAAATATCCTAGAGTAAAGTTGAGCCATAACACCTTGTGTAACAGCTGTTGCGTAATGTTCCTTATCTACAGTAATCTCACCTCTGTACCATAAATCTCCTATTTCTTTCATTACAGGGTTAAAAACTTCCATATATATATTCTCAATTGAGATACCCGACTTAACTGCATCTAAAACAATAGTGCTGCTTTTTCTCTTATCTCGTTTTAACAAACTTTTCAAATATTTTTCTGCTATATCTTTAAGATTGCTTTCATCAATATATTTGTTTTCTTTTAATTCAAATTCTTCTATTATTTTTATTGAGTTATCAATATTTTTTGATGCTTTTTTAACATAGTCATCATTATCTACTACTTCAATTAATGTTTCTTTTAATACTTCAAAATGCATACTCATGTGTTCTTTTACTCTTTTAGTCCCTAAATCTTTCATCCTGTAGGAAAGAAGTCCCATAAGCCAAGTTGTGTAGTTATTCATAATATCTTCTGAATCATTTATTACAGCTGCATCTAATGCATCAATATTATAGTAAATATCCTGCATCATCAGTCTTTTTCTTCTTTCGCTTAGTTCATCACTAAGCTTTTCATCCTTATCAAACTGCTTATCGAATATTTTCTGTGTAACTTCCATTAATTGATTGTTATTATTTAAAACTAGTAGGCTCATTTTCTATCTCCTTTCGGGTATATATTTAAAAAATATATTTATAATTGAATAATTTAATGAAAAAAAGTGTATAATACTTAATAACTTAATAAATATAAAGGGGTAAGTATATGAAAATAATAAATAAAAAAACAATTTCAGTTGCTTTAATAACAGTACTTATAATTATATCTTATTTTGTTTTTTTTACAAGGGACGAGGATTCAATAGAAGTTAGAACCATGAATTCTTATATAGGAGATCTAGAAAAAACTATAAAAATATCAGGCACCATTGAAACTTTGGATTCAGAAGTTATTAGCCTACAACCTAGTCTTGAAGTAATAAAAACATATTATAATGAAAATGAGTATGTTAAAAAAGGTGACTTAATTGCAGAACTAGATAGTGATGATTTAAAAACTCAACTATCTAAAGCCAAACTTAATTTAGCTCAGTTGGAAAAAGATTTACAAGACTTAAAAAGTAGTTCTTCAGGTTCAGAAAGACCTTTACTTGTAAATGCTTTAGAAAAATCTAAAGCAAACATAGAAAATATAAATACAGATTTAAACAATGCACAGGAAGATTTAGAAAGAAATAAAATACTACTTGAAAATGATGCTATAAGTGAAAAAGAGTATGAAACACAGGTCAATTTAGTAGAAGATTTAAAGTCTAGTTTAAAAAATGCTGAAATAACTTATGAAGATGCTCAAATTAGTTTATCAAACTACGATTCCAGTCAAAATAAAGCAGCTGATAAACTTGAACTTCAAATAGAATCAGCCAAGCTCGACATTTCAAGTATTGAAGGCGATATTTCCGACAGAAGTATCTATGCAAATTTAGATGGTATTATAACTGAACTTAATCTTGTAGAAGGACGATTAACAAACAATTCTTCAATAATATCAATATATAATGATTCTAGTTTTGAATTTGTTTCTTTAGTGCCGCAGGAAGATGCTGTATTAATAGAAAAAAATCAAGAAACTGAAATATCACTTGATGGTTTAAGTAAAACATATACAGGCTATGTTTCTAAAGTCGGCAAAATTGCTGAAATTGATCCTAATAGTGGTAGTCAAACACCTAAGGTTGAAATAAGAATTTTGATTGATGAGATCGATAACAAAATAGCCTCCGGGTACAATGGTGATGCAGTAATATCTCTAGAAAAAAATGAAGATGTACTGTTAATTAGAAATGAAGCTATTAAAAAAGATAATGAAGGTAGTTTTGTATTTTTAGTATCTGGAGATTCTGTTGAAAAAATATATGTCGATACCAATCTTTCAGATGGTTATTTTACTTCAATTGATTCAGGAATTGAAGAGAATGATGAAGTAGTGTTGAATCCACCTATGGAACTTAATGATGAAAGCAGCATCACAATACTGGATTAGGAGGTAGTCGTGGAAAATTTAAAATTGGAATTTATGAAGTATTTTAATGATAATAACAAAGATAAATGTGTTAATTTCGCTGTTGAAGGGATAGAAAAGAAACTTTTTTCGATTCCAAAATTATACGAAGAAATTTTAACACCAGCCCTATACACCATAGACGAATGTCCAGAAGATGATGAGGATTGTATCTGGCAGGAACACATTAAAACTTCCATAGTTAAAACAGTTATAGAATGCATTTATCCTGAAATAATAACATTAAAGGAAAATATAAAACCTTTAGGCATAAAGGTACTCTTAGCATGTCCCGAACAGGAATATCATGATGTAGGTTTAAGAATGATTTCTGATTTTTTTACATTGAATGGTTACGAAACAATCTATATAGGCAGCAATACCCCGCGAGATCAGGTTTCGATAGCTATCTCAAAAGAAAATCCGAAATATGCTGCAATTAGTGTTACTGATTATTATTTACTATTTGAAACTCAAAAACTAGTTAAAGAGATAAGAAAAAAATCAAAAGACAATATAAAGATTATTTTAGGTGGAAACGCATTTCAAAAAAATATGAATTCTTTCGAACTTATAGGTGGAGATATACATTTAAATTCCTATAGTGATATTGTTAAACTGAAGGAGGATGACATAGATGAGATTAGCATTTAAGATAGCCCTCCGATTTTTAAAGTCCGGTAGAGGTCAAACTATATTAATAGTCCTAGGTATTTCAGTGGGAGTAGCCGTACAGCTTTTTATAGGCTCACTAATCCAGGGTCTTCAAATTAACCTTTTAGAAACAACTATCGGTAGTTCTTCTCATATAACTATATCTCCAACTAATGATGAAAAAACTATAGATGATTATAACAGAGTTTTATATGAAACTAATATCAGTAGTCCTGAAATAATCAACATATCTCCAGCTGTAGACGGTCCTTCAAACTTAGATTATGAGGATGATGTAGTTCAGATTCTTCTTAGAGGTTTCAATATCGATGATGCAGATAAAATATATAAGTTAAAAAATAATATATACGAAGGTAGAATCCCTGAAAGAAAAGATGAAGTTATTATAGGAAAAGACCTATCTGTTAAATCTGGTTTAACTCTAGGTGATGAAGCTGTTATCGTTACTCCTGGAGGCGGAAGTTTAAAGCTCAATATTGTAGGTTTATACGACCTTCAAGTTGCTTCAATTAATGAATCCTGGCTGATAACTGATATGGAAACAGCTCAAGATGTGCTTTCTATAGATGACAAAATTACTTCTGTCGAAATGCAGGTTAAAGAAGAATTTGATGCCGATATAATTGCAGAAGATTTATCATATACTTTATCTCAGGAAGATTTAAAAGTTGATAACTGGAAAGATCAAAACCAGTCCTTACTGAGTGGTCTAAATGGACAAAGTGTATCAAGTGCTATGATACAAGTTTTTGTTTTAGTAGCAGTACTTTTAGGTATATCAAGTGTTTTAGCTATTTCCGTAGTACAGCGTTCAAGACAGCTTGGAATATTAAAAGCAATGGGTATTCAAGATAGAGATGCCAGCTTAATTTTTGTATTTCAAGGTTTAATGCTTGGAGTAATTGGTGCAGTATTAGGAATAGCCTTAGGCTTTGGTTTGCTGATTATGTTCACAAAATTTGCTGTAAATCCAGACGGTACTCCAGTAGTACCTATCTACATAAATTATGGGTTCATTGCCTTGTCTGGATTATTTGCTCTGCTGTCAGCGACTATAGCTTCTCTAATTCCTGCGAGAATTTCATCAAAACTTAATCCTATAGAGGTGATAAAAAATGGCTAATATAATAGAAATAAAAAATATTGATAAGGTTTACGGAGAAAAAATTAAAACACAGGTTTTGTTTGGTATCGATTTAGAATTTGAAGAAAAGGGTTTTAATTCAATCATAGGAGAGTCAGGAAGCGGCAAAAGTACTCTTTTAAATATTATCGGCACCTTAGATAAACCAACAGCTGGCAAGGTTTTTATAGACGGTAAAAGAACAGATACTCTAAATAAATCCGATCTTGCTGTTTTAAGAAACAAAACTATGGGATTTATTTTTCAGTTTCACTATCTTCTACCGGAGTTTACAGCAAAGGAAAATGTGTTGATGCCTTATAGAATTCAAAATTATAACATCCCTAAAGAAATAGATGAATGGGCAGATGAGTTGCTTAATCTAGTAGGATTGACGAAGGTTAAAAATAATTTGGCTACAGATATGTCTGGTGGACAACAGCAGAGAACTGCTATAGCAAGAGCCTTGATAAATAAACCTAAAATAATTTTAGCTGATGAACCGACTGGAAATTTAGACTCAGATACTTCCGAAACTGTATATTCTATCCTTAGAGATATAAATGAAAAGTATAGAACTACTTTTATAATAATAACTCACGACAAAAGAATTGCAGAAAAAACAAATAGAATTATTGAAATTAAAGATGGGAAAATCAACATGGATGTAAGAAGGTAGGAGCCTACCTTCTTTTTATTCATGAAGCTTGCCGTATACTCTGATATAATTTAGTATATCTGTTCTTGAAATTATTCCAAGTAAAACACCGTCTTCTATAACTAATACTCTTCCTAATTCATTAGAGAATATTTTATCCATAGCCGTTTTCACAGTGCATTTTGGACCTATCACGAATTTATCTTCTAATAATGTCATTACTTCTCCAGCTGGAGTCTGAGACCATCTTTCTCTTTCTATATCTTTAACATTGTCAATAGCTATGATTCCTTTTACTTCTTCATCCTGAACTACTGGAAAACAGGTATACTTATACTTATAAAAGAACTCTGTTACAACTTTTTCTACAGATATACTTCTGTTTATCTTTACTACATCCTCAGTCATAAATTCTTTGACATGAATTTTCGTAAACATATCGCTCATCAACATATTTTGATAGCTTGATTCAGAGAGCTGCTTAATAAACCATCCTATAAATAAAAACCACATACCATTAAATATGTTGCCTGATAT
>CAZNLP010000028.1:10163-16717 GCA_964574015.1 uncultured Clostridia bacterium
CCAGCTAAAGCAATTTTAAGCTCTTTTCCAGGAGTATCAGGTTCTTCATCAAGTTGAGCAACTCCTCCAAATATAAATAAGGTGATAATTTTTACATCTACACCTAAACTTTTCGAAACTATTGAATGTGAAAGTTCATGTAAAAGAACCGACACCAGCATTAATAAAGCTAAAATACCACCAAATATCCAGTATATATATGTGCTTAGGTCTGGAAAATTTTGTGGTAAATACCCCGTTGCTAAAGTAAAGCTTACTAATGCAAATATTATTAACCAACTTATATGTAATTTTATTTCAATACCTTTTATGGTAATTATTGTTAAACCACCTTTCAATTGAAACCCTCCTTTAAATGTAAGTCCCTTCATATTTATACAATACCCAAAATAATATAATATATCCATCAGAAAATATTTACCCACAAAAAAAAGAGCCTTTCGGCTCTTATATATTTGATTTTATTCTGTTGCCATTAATGCTCCTAAGGCTATTGAATTCAATTTAGTTTCATCATCATCTGCTCTCGATGTTAATATAACAGGAGCTGTTGTTCCTACTATAATACCGGCTCCCTTTGTTTTAGCTAAAAATCCTAATGATTTATATAAAATATTTCCTGCTTCAATATCTGGAGTCATAAGAACATCTGCATCCCCGGCAACAGGATTTGTTATTCCTTTTAATTCGGCAGCTTCTTTAGAAACAGCATTGTCCAATGCTAATGGTCCTGCTACATCGCATCCTTTAATTTCTCCAGCTTCACTCATCTTTTGCAATTTATCTGCTTCTAAGGTTGCAGGCATTTTAGGATTAACCTTTTCCTTTGCACAAAGAACTGCAACTTTAGCTTTTTCTATACCTAATGACTTAGTAACCATTAATGTATTTTCTATTATCATTTTTTTACTTTCAAGATCAGGGGCTATATTCATAGCTGCATCAGTTACTACCAATAATTTATGGTATCTAGGTATTTCAAAAAGAGCAACATGTGATAAAACATTTCCCGTTCTTAAACCTACTTCTTTGTTTAAAACTGCCTTTAGGAATATAGAAGTATCAACAAGTCCTTTCATAAGCATATGAGCTTTTCCTGAAGATACAAGTTCTACAGCTTTTAAAGAAGCCTCAGTCATGTCCTTAATGTCTATAATCTCATATCCTTCTAGATCTACCCCGGCAATTGAAGCTTTTTGTATTATGCTCTCCTCATTACCTACTAAAATAGCTTCTGCGATTCCCTGCTGTCTTGCATTATCAACTGCTTTCAATATATCTACATCATCTGCACAGGTCACAGCTATTTTTTTGGGTCCTTTTTCTTTAATTGTATTAAATACCTCTTCAAAGTTTTTAATCATATAATCCTCCTAATTTTTTATCTCTTAATTTTTGTCTCTTAATTATTAAAACATAAGTTTTAATTTTTTTCAATTTACTATATTTTTCAATTTCATATTATATCATTCCCTTAAGACAGTTTATTTTCTTTTTCCATAAGCAAATTATATAACTCATATAATCTTTGTACTCCGTTCTCCATCATGTAGTAATGTCTTATATAAAACCCTTCTGTAATTATAGCCACAATAGCTGCAAAGTACATTAAAATATTTTGAGTAATTATAGCTGCTGCAAGTATTCCAATTAAAATTATACCTACAGTCATAGTAACAATTAGATGTATTAACCTTTCATGCTGCAAAAAACTAATTTGATTAAGATGGTATTCTATTATTTTTTCTAAATTCTCTATGTTATCCGATTGTAATATTTTTAAAATATACTCTTCATGATTAATTAGATATTTATACATAATAGCTCCTTCCTAGCTAATATCAAATTTTTCTACTGGATCCGGTCCTCTTATAATTTTCCTATTAACATTTAAAATACCGTCATTATCTGTTTTGATCTTCCACCTAACTACATTAATAATCCCTTTATCAAATTCAATCCCCGTAATTGTCGTAGGATATATACAGCATCCTGTATTAAAGTAAGGTAGTTCTTTACTTCTTGGATATTTAAATCTGTGAGTATGTGCACATATTACCATCTTACTATGTTTTTTTATCCATTTAGATATATTTTTTTCTATTCTATGCCTCTTAATTGTGTTTTTTATAGGACTAGCAGGATTTTTTATGCCAAATGCATGTAAGTATCTCCAGAAATATTTCAAAGAAAGCATTGTTGGATACCACAATTGATCATTTGAAAAGTCACCTTGATGCCCGTGAACAACAAATATTTCTTGGTTAGAATTTTTATTTTTTAACACCAACCCTTCTACAGGTTTAAGTCCATATAAAAAGTCCTTAGTTTCTTTAGTATAACTGTTGTAGTAGGTATAATAGTGCTTTTTTACATAGCTTGGATCTTTTAAATAAATATTGTGGTTTCCATAAATCATAATAAGTCTTTTATCCAAATGGTACTTTTTTATTAATTCAAATACTTCATAGTGGGCATTTTTTATATAGGTTGCTTTAGGATGTTCCCAAAGCTCATCTCCATCTCCAACCTCAACATATGTGAATCCTCTTTCGTAATAGTATCTTAATGCATGTATGTATATGTTTTGATTCTTTGTGAATTCATCTGAATGACTTCCATTTCCTCTATGACAGTCGCTGAAAAATATATATTTTGAATTTTCATCAAAATACTCTATTCTTGCTTTTTTATATACTTCAGTCAATCTTTTATCTGTTTTCAAAATACCACCACCCGTCTATAAAATAAGCTATCTTTATTATAATACTTTCTTTTAATTAGTTCTATTAATATATTGTTTCTACCTGTATTTATTTAAAATAACTCTATATCTTTCTCTTTATTAAAAACAATAACACTAAAAATAGTGGTTATTATTTCTACTGCTAAGAATGACCACCATATTCCTGAAATACCTAAGTAATATGATAGTATTCCCATTGCTGGAATAAGTAATACCAGTTGCCTCATGAAATTAACAATTAAGCTGAATTTGACATTTCCTGTAGCTTGAAAATATGATGCAAATAAAAATCCACATGCTGCAAATACATAACTGGCACTCATGATTCTAAGAGCTGGCACACCAAACTCAAGCATATCTTGTGATGCTCTAAATATTCCAAGTACATTTTCGGGAAATACCCATAAAATAATTGTCCCTAAACCCATCAGTATAACAGCAATAGTAAGACCAGCTTTAAATGTTTTTATTAATCTGTCTTTATTTTGTGCTCCATAATTATAGCTCATTAAAGGCATACATCCTTGAATTAAACCGTTAACTGTCATTGATATTAGCTGTTGTATTTTAAAATATATACCAAAAAAGGCAACAGCTGTCATGGAGTATGCTACCAAAAACATATTCGTAAATATAACCATAAATCCTCCAAGGGCATTCATGACTAATGAAGGAAGACCTATAACAAATATTTCTTTAAAAACAGAGAATCTTAATTTAAAGCCCTTCGTTTTTATTTCCACCCTCTGCTTTCTAAATATAAGGACATAGAAGGCTAATATCATTGAAAATAAATATCCTATAACTGTAGCTAAGGCCGCTCCCTTTACCCCCATTTCCGGCATTCCAAATAATCCAAATATTAGGATAGGATCTAATATAAAGTTTAAAGCCACTCCTGCCATTTGAAAAAGCATAGGTGCTATCATGTTTCCAGTCCCCTGAAGTATCTTTTGTATTGCAATATGAACCATATTTCCAAAGGCCATAAAAGCCACTATTTGGGCATAGTCAAGAGATAGCTGATATATTTTAGGATCATCTGTGAAAAAATTAAAAAATGGTTCTATAATTAATAAAATAAACAAGGTTAGTAGTATTCCGACAACAGATGATAATATCAAACTGTGACTTACTATGTTATTTGCGCCTTCCTGGTCTTTTTGTCCTAATTTTCTCGCTATTAAAGCATTAGTTCCTACCCCAAGTCCCACTGATATTGATAGTATAAGAGTTGCTATAGGAAAAGCTAAAGAAACGGCAGTCAGGGCATCTTCACTTACCCAAGAAACAAACATGCTATCTACAAAATTGTAAGTATACTGCATAAACATAGATGCCATTGGCGGTATTGCCATAGAAATAAGAAGAGGAACTACCGGCTTTGTCCCCATTTTGTTTTCGTCATTCACAATAGGCTTATTTTTTTTAATCATTTATAGTCTCCTCTATTTATGTTATTGTATTGTGTTTTATTACTTATTCTATTATAAGTAATAAATTAAAGTTTTTCCAGTTAATATATCTTTAAATAAAAAATCGGTCTTGCGACCGTATTTTTTAATACTGTATATCTCTTCCTAAATTTTTTGCTTCTTCCCCATATAAACTGTCTTCTACATCTTCTCTTACTGATGCTCCTGGCACTAAAAGTTCTCCAGATACTTGCCATTTCAAGTACCTACATATAGTTTTGAAATGAGTTGATAGTCCCTCCATCGCCCATTGGTCATTGTTTGATCCTGCAGAAATAAGACATGCTTTTTTTGTTTTTCTTCTAAGCTTTCCATTTACTGCATAAAACCGGTCTATTACTCTTTTCAATTGTGCTGTCATACCAAAATAATATAGAGGTGTTACAAAAGCAACAGCATCGGCTTCAAGTAAGTAGGGTTGTATTTTAATCATATCGTCGTTATAAACACACTCTCCATCATTGCTTAAGCAGTAATCACAACCTAAACAAGGTTTAATATTTAATTTTGCAGTATCAAATCTATGAATTTCGTGTTGTGATTCTTCTGCCCCTTCACAAAATTTATCTGCTAATAAAGCCGTTGTTCCTCTTTCATGTGGGCTTCCTGTTAATACCACTATTTTCATGCCATACCTCCATTTTTATTTTATTATAAGCAATTAATGAATATTAATCTATTATATTAATAATTACATAGTTCATTATAAATTTCAATTACAAATTTGTGTTATAATGTGTTTGAGGTGATTTCTTGAAGGATATAATTTTTTACTATTATTTATTAATAAATATTTTTGCTTTTGTGATTTGTTCTTTAGATAAGTTTAAGGCAAAAAACAACAAATGGAGAATCAAAGAAAAGACTCTACATTTGCTTTCGTTTTTAGGTGGTGTTTTTGGAACGATTTTATCTATGTTTCTTTTTAAACATAAAATTAGCAAATTAAAATTTAAGGTCATAACTTTTATTGCTTTTGTTTTTCATGTTACAGCCCTAGTATATAGTATATTTTATATTTAATTATTTTTCTTCAAGTTTTGAAAGTTCAAAAGCTATTTTTGCTCCCAACCTTGCATTGCTATAAACAAGCTCTATGTTAGATTCA
Organism: uncultured Clostridia bacterium; assembly: GCA_964574015.1. Lineage (GTDB taxonomy): Bacteria > Bacillota > Clostridia > Tissierellales > Dethiosulfatibacteraceae > UBA8670. Next base: position 15,493 of record CAZNLP010000028.1, read on the forward strand.
AGACTTTCTCCACCGGTTATTTCTTTTACTTTTGCTAAAAGAAATGGTGTGGAATCTTTTCCCTTTATTCCTTTTTCTTCAGCTTCTTTTACAGCATCGTTTATCGCTTTATTAATAACTTCATAATCCATTTGATATTTTTCTTCGATTGGATTAGCTACAACCATACCTCCGGTAAGATTTAAATCCCACTTAGTTTTAATTGCTTCTGCAATTTCTTTAGGCTCATCAGCTTTATAATCTACTTTAAATCCACTTTTTCTAGTATAAAAAGCAGGCATTTCCTTAGTTTTATATCCAACTACAGGCACTCCTTTAGTTTCTAAATATTCTAAAGTTAACCCTATATCTAAAATAGATTTTACTCCAGCACATACTACAGCTACATCTGTTTTAGAAAGTTCTTCTAAGTCAGCAGAAATATCAAAAGTTTGAGATCCTCCTCTGTGTACTCCACCTATTCCTCCGGTGGCAAACACCTTTATTCCTGCAAGAGCTGCTATTATCATAGTTGAAGCTACCGTTGTTGCTCCATTTAATTTTTTAGAAACTATAAAAGGTATATCTCTTCTTGATGTTTTATAAACATTTTTATCTTTTCCTAAATATTCAATTTCTTCTTCACTTAATCCTACCTTAACCTTGCCTTTAATTATAGCTATCGTAGCAGGTACTGCATTGTTTTCTCTAATAATTTCCTCTACCTTAAGAGCTGTTTCTACATTTCTTGGGTATGGCATACCGTGAGAAATAATTGTAGATTCAAGGGCAACCACCGGCTTACTTTCTGACAAAGCTTCTTCAACTTCCTTACTTAATTCTAAATATTCTTTTAACATAATTCTATCTCCTTTAATTTTTTATTTATATTTTCAATCGAAATATTTGGATTGATTGTATTTTCATGCGATAAAGCTATAAGAGATGACGCTGTAGCTATCTTTGCACTTTCATTTATACCTATACTGTTCATATAACAGTATCCTAATCCTGCTGTGAAAGCATCTCCCGCCCCAGTAGTATTTTTAGGGGTTATATCATTAGCTTTAAATTGACCGCTTTCTATATTGTTGGAGTAATATACACCATCTTTGCCTAAAGTGATAAAAACACTTTTTAGTCCCTTTTCTTTTAAATATTCCCAACTTCTTTTTAAATCTTCATCGCTTTTTATATTAATTCCAGTTATTGCTTCTACTTCCAACTTATTGGTTTTTATAGTGTG
>CAZNLP010000029.1:0-15771 GCA_964574015.1 uncultured Clostridia bacterium
GATGTTCAAGTGAATATATGGAATAATGATGAAGTGGTCAAGCAAGAATTAGATGATAATAAACTAGTAGTTCCAAATGAATTAGGTAGTGTAGTGTATGAGGTTGTTGTTGAGTATGAACAGGGAACTGTTCATTATGCTTTTGAGGTAACTGTTGAGAATTAAAAACAATTTAATAAATTATAAAATATCCTATAGTAACTATAGCCAAATCCGCAAAAAAGTGAGGTATATATGAATTGTATATATCCTTCGATTTTGTATCTAAGTAGTTAAATAACAATCCACTTATAATTAAACCAATTACAGGAAAAAACATCAACCAATCATTTTCGAACCAGTTTTGGAAGTTAGATAGGTGATAAATAGAAAAAGCTAATGAGGAAAATATATATGCAAAGTATTTATTGCTTAAGTTGAAAAATATATATCCTCTGAAGAAATATTCTTCTAAAAATGCATTTACTACAACAAGATATGCTGATGCTATGAAAAATTTCGCTCCTGTAAGTTCATATTTATTTTGAAATTCGTCTATCATTACCTGATAGTTTAAAAAATCTTGTATTATCAAAAATCCTATAATTATGCTTGCAAAGGCAATTATGGATACAGTAAAACCTTTTTTATAGGCTTTTGTTTTTTTAGGTTTTAAATAGCTGTAGTCCAAACCCATTAATTTGCCTAAAAATAATGAAATAATCAGTAGACCTATTTTAATTAAAACCTTACTTAGGTAGTTCAACTCTAAAGCTGCGTCTACATAGTAAAGTATACCTATAAAGGCTGCTGTGAAAGTTACTATAAATATGTTCTTTTTCATAAATCCTCTTTTCTGTAATTTATTATGCTATTTTCTTCTATTTATTTTACAATGAATTTGGTGGTGCTTCCTCTATTTGTAGATGTAACTTCAAGTCTTGTATCTATTCTTTCTTTGAGTTCTTCAACATGAGATATTATACCAACAAGTCTACCTTTCTGCTGAATATCAATAAGACAGTTGATAGAGTTCTCTAAAGATTCAGGGTCTAATGATCCGAAACCTTCATCTATAAAAATAGTATCCAACTGCACTCCTCCAGAGTAAGATTGTACTACATCGGAAAGTCCTAAGGCTAATGCTAGTGATGCTTTAAAACTTTCTCCTCCGGAGAGGGTTTTAACTGATCTTGTTTTTCCAGTGTAGTTGTCGTATACATCTAGGTCTAATCCTATCTGTCTCTGTCTTGAGTATTCTTCAGATCTTTTCATGTAATATCTTTCTTCAGTCATTTTTCTAAGTTTTAAATTTGCAGCGTTTATTATATCCTCAAAAAATTCAATCTGCACAAATCTTTCTAAAGATAACTTATCCATACCATCTCTTCCTCTACCATTTACCAAGGATGATAGATAGCTGTACCTTCCGTGTTTTTCTTTAACCTTTTCAATTTCTCTGTAGCTTTCTTTTAATTCTTTAAGTAGTTCTGTACTGTTTTTTATTTTTGTTTCTAGATTTGTGATGTTCTTTTGAATTAAATCTATTTTCTCTTCTATTTCTTTAACACTTTCTTCAATCTTTTCAATATCAACCAGTTCTGTGTCTTTTGTTTCTTTCTCCAGTTTTTCTATATCACGGTTTAGTATTTTTACTCTTTCTTTGTAAATTTTAATTTCTTCTTCTATATTTTTAAGAGTTTCTTTTTCAAGAGCAGATTTTTGATATTCTTCTATGCTTTTAAAGCCCTCTTCCTCTATTTTAGTTAGTAGTATTTCTTCTCTTTTTTTAGATTCTTCTTTTGCTTTTTCTTTATTTTCTTTTATTCCTTTAATCTCTGTTTCCAGCTTTATTTTCTCTTCTTTGTTCTTTGTATACTCGCTGGTTACTGTTTCTTTATGATTTTGTTTGTCTTTAAGCTCTTTTTTTAAATCTTTTATCAGATTTTTTACTTCATCAACTTCTATATCTTCTTTCAAGGATTTTTCTATTTCTTCAAGTTGAGCTTGATATTTAGCAATATTTAACTCGAAGGTTCTTAGTTTCTTGGATTTTTCTTCTTTGCTTTTTTCTGCTTTTTCTATAAGTTCTTCGAGTTCTTTATGTCTTTTTTTATGACTATCTATTTCACTGATATCTTTGTTAAGCTTTTCTATTTTTCTATCTAATTTTTCAAGTTTATTTGCAAGTTCATTATGAGCTGTTTCTTTGTCTTTTAGCTCTTTTTTGTGCTTACTTATGCTTTCTTCCAGTCCTTTTATTTTTTCCTTTAATGCTGCTTCATCTTTTTCAAGATTACCAATCTTTTTTTGGATTTTAGATGTGTTTTTTTCCATCTTATCAAGTTCTTCTTTAGATATATCCTCACCTTCAAACTCGACTTTATGAGGATGCTCTTTAGAACCGCAAACAGGACATGGCTCTCCATTTTTTAGATCCTTTGCTAAAATAGCTCCCATGTTAGAGAAGTAGCTTTCTCTCAGCTCCCTATATTCTTCAGTCTTTTCTTCATAGTATGTATTAAGTTCTTTTTTATCCTCTTCTTTGAGCTTTAATTCTTCTTGTAGTTCTTTTATCTGATTTTTATATGTTTCTATATTCTTTTTATTTTTGATATCTTTTTCAAGTTCATCGTAGATTTTTTCTTCAGCTTTTAGCTTATCTTTCAGCTCTATTAGCCCTTCTATTTTGTCTTGGGTTTTTTTATCTTCTTTTCGGTAGTTGTCTATATTTTCTTTTTGCATTTTTATTTCATTTTCTATTTTTTCTTTTTCTTTTTCAGTTTCACTGATATTATTTTGCAATACTTTTTTCTCTTCTATTTTAGGTAGTAGTTCACTGTTTTTCTTTACGTCATCTTTTAAGCTTTCTATTTTTTCAGAGTATTCTTTCGAATTCACCTCTTTGTTTTCTATTTCAAGCTTTTCATGGTCTTTATCTACCTTTGATTTTTTGTCCTGAACTTTTTCTAAATTTTCAGTGTATTCTTTTAGTTCTTTTATTTTGTCGTTAAAGCTTTCTTCAATAGGTTTGATGTTATGATATTTCTTTCCCTTTTCTACTTTCTCTTCCTGAGATTTTATATAGTCTTCTTTTTTATTTTCCTCTTTTAGTTCCTGTTTTAAGTCTTCTTTTGCTTCAATCTTTTCGTTGATGTTTTTTGCTTTAGTTAGATTTTCGTTTTCTTTTTTTAGCTTGTCTTTAAATTCTTTATTTTCTTTAGTTAAAACCTTTATATTTTCTTTGTCTTTTTCTATAAGTTTTTCTGTTAGATTAAATATACCGTTGTAGTTGTAGTAGTCGCTGCTAAAGTATACTTCCATCTCTTCTTGATCTTTGTATAAGGTTCTTCCTGCTGCCTGCTTTAGGAGGCTTTCTTTGTTTTCTATATCCTTTCTCAGTTCCTTTTCCTTATCTCTAAATTTCTGCTGTATATTTTCGTATAAGGTGGTGTCGAATAACTTCTGCAGAATTTTTTCTCTTTCCTTACTTTCTGCAACAAGCATTTTTCTGAATTCCCCCTGAGGTATCATCATTATCTGAGTAAATTGGTTGGAGTCTAGTCCTATGATTTCGTTGATTTTTTCATTTACATCGGTTATTCCTGAAAAGTTAAGATTTTTATCTAAAATCTCCAGTTCTGCTTCTGTTGATTGGGTCGTCGTACCTTCTCCAACTTTTTTATATCTAAGCTGCTCTGGGATTCTTTTAATTCTATATCTTTGTCCTTTTAGCTCAAATATCAATTCTACCTGAGTAGTAGTATCTAAATCAGAAAACTGACTGATAAAATCTCTCGGTTCTCTATTTTCTCCACTTCCTTCTCCATATAGTGCGTAGCTGATGGCATCAAAAATAGTTGTCTTTCCAGAACCGGTAGCTCCGGTGATTAGAAATAGGCTGTTGTCTTCAAGTTGGGTGAAATCTATAACTTCTTTGTTTCCGTAAGGTCCAAAGCCTTCCATGATTAGTTTTATAGGTTTCATCTACTTTGCCCTCCTGCTTCTAAGTTCTTCTTCTGTTATTTCTTCAAAAATTTTCAAATTGTCTTCGGATATATCCTCTGTTGTCATACCTTTGTAGAATTTTTTTATAATTTCTATTGGATCCATTTTTGTAAATTTATCTCTATCTAATGTTTCGTAGTCTCCATTATTTTCTATATTTTCTTTTTTAATTTTAAGAGTATTTGGATACACACTTCTAAGGGTTTTTATTGGCTCTATAAGTTCTCCTCTGTCCTCAAGTACTGCCATAATGTAGTCATCGGTATTGGCTAATCTGCTTATTTCTTCCTTTATGAGGTTACTGATTTTCCCCTTAATAATTCTAAGATCTCTTACAGGTTCAAGTTTTAAAAATTCTATATCCGTCTTTCCCTTTTCCTGTAAATCGATAATAGGTATGGATTTACTGTGATCTGCTTCTGAAAAAGAGTATTTTAAAAGGGATCCTGAATATCTTACATTTTCTCCTTTTACTCTTTGTGGTCCGTGTATATGCCCTAAAGCCACGTATTCAAATCCGTCGAAGTATTTTACATCGGCATATTCTGCAGTACCAATAGATAGGGGTCTTTCGGATTCGCTGGTTTCTATTTTTTCAGTGCCTGTAATGTACCCATGGGCTATGCATATGTTTCTTTCATCTTGATTTATATCCTTTTTTATTAGTTCTAAAGTTTTTTTGTATGCATCATCCTGGCTTTTTATTTCACTATCTTCGTAGGCTTTTCTGCAGTGAAATGGATCTAAGTAGGGTATAGGATAAAAATTAACCTTCCCGTATTCATCTTCTAAGGTAATTTTATATGTATTTTTATCTATATTTCCAAAGGTATACAAACCTCCAACCCTCATGATTTCACTACCGAAGTGGATTCTTTCAGGACTGTCGTGATTTCCTGCTATGGAAATAATTTTTGCCTTGGTCTCTTTTATAATCCTCGTCAGTATTTCGTTCAGTAGAGCTACTGCCTCTGTAGAAGGTCTAGATTTATCGTATATGTCCCCTGCTATTATGAGTACATCTACTTCTTTTTCTTTTATTTTATCTACTAATTCATGCAATATATATCTCTGATCTTCTATTAAAGACATTTTGTGCAGTGTTCTTCCAAGGTGCCAGTCTCCTGTATGCATTATCTTCATGATTTCCTCCCGAGTTTTGTTTTAATTATTTTATTATACCACTGTTTTAGGACTTATCGTGGTATATTATTATTCTTTTATACAAATTGTATTTTAAATATGTGTTTTTTTCAAACAAAAAAAGACCTTCGATTTTCATCAAAGGTCTGGGGCTATTTTTTTATCTGTTTCCTAATCCTCTTCTTCCACCATTTCCGTTTCCTCTTTGAAAGTCGCTACTGCTTTTTTGGTTGTTTGAATTTCCCTGTCCTACAACTCCACTATCGTTTCTTTCAAATGCTCTTAAATGGCTTTCAGATGCTTTCATTAGTCTTTCAAAAATCAACTCTATGTCTTCAGGTAAATCAGTTTCTAAAAAATCTTTATACATATCGATATTTTTGATTTCTGCTTCAACTCCTATTGCAAAAGTCTCTGCTAGTGTTTCCGGTATTAATATTCTGTCTGATGCATCGTCTACTGGTATTTCCACCTCGTATTTTTCAAATAGAGGCAAAAGCATGTCTATATGTCTTTGTTCTGCTTTTATTATATTAGTGAATGGTCTTACATTTCCAAATTCTTCTATAAGAGCTTCGTATTCAGCTTTTGCCATATATTCATCTTCTACTGCATATTCGAGCATTTCTTCTATTGTCCATGAGTCATCAGAAGCTGCTCCTACTGCTCCAAAGTCGTCACCGTATGCTGCTCCTGATAGTCCTACTACTAATACTAAAGTTAAAGCTAAAATAATTTTTATGTTTTTCATTTTTATAATCTCCTCTCAAATCTTTTTTTATTTTCTATGTTTGTATTATATTAATAAGTTGTGAAGATTTGATGAAGAGAAAATATTTTTTTGAATATTATTTTTTATCCATCAATTCTCCTAACCATCGTATAAGAATACATCTCAAAGTGTTTTCTCCAAAAATTTGATCCTAAGATATTAAAGGATTCAAAGTCTACACCTAATTTTGTATATCCTTTTTCGTAAAGCCAATTTTCTATATGATTCAAAAGTTTGTATCCAATTTTATTTCCTCTAAATTCTGGATCTACGAAAGCACTGGTAATATTCATCATTTCTGAGTCATTTGTTAAAAATTGTTCTCCTTTTTCTTCTATTCTCATATATCCTAATACCTTTTCTCCTTCAAAATAAGCAAATAAATGATGGTTTTTATTATCATGCCATTTTTTTAAGGTTTCAAGAGGATTTTTATCTTCATCTCTAATCATAAATAATGGCGGCTTAGAATAGTATTTAGTATGTTCTTCATGGATATTTTTTAGTTTATGTATGTTCTTTCTGGATATTTCAGTTATTATTTTGTTTTTTTCAGCATCTTTATTTATTTTCTTAATACCATCAACACATCTTAAACCAAATCCCAACCAAAACCAGGTATCAATTGATATTTTTTCTTTAGAGTAGAGTGTAACAGCGTGTTGTTTATATCCGTCTTCAACCCATCTTTCTGAGTTTTCCTTATATAATTTTTGATAAGTTCTAGTGATATCTTCTGAATCAACCCCATGACCGTATACCGGTATATATATACTCGGATTTCCCCACATTTCTTCTACTTCAAAACCAATTAAAAATCCTTTTATCTTTTCTTCATCTAATAATACTGATCCTTTTCCATTATCTAAAAGATTATTAATATTGTTTTTAAGTAGTTTTTCAGTATTTTTATTTAATTCTGGAAGTTCTGATTCCTTTCTAAGTTTTTTGTAGTTTTCTATCTGATGATTTATTATTTCATTTCTGTAGTGTTTAATATTTGTATCAAATTTCATATATCTCAATCCTCCAATAATCTGTTTTTTTAATTGTATTTTAAATATAATTATTTTTCAATTAAAAAAAGGCCTCTAATTTTTTATCAAAGGTCTTTCAGTTTTATTCCATGACTACAACACAGTTTTTATTTTCCCTCTTTGCTTTGTATAAAGCTTTGTCAGCCTTATTATATGCTTCTTCTTTAAATTCTAAATCTTTTTCGCATAAACATGTAACACCAAAGCTTGCAGTTATACTAATACTTAAATCATCTATTTTAAAAGTATGATCTTCTATTATTTTTCTTAGTTTTTCAGCAATTCTTTCAGCTGTTGAAATATGTGTAAAAGGAAGTAGTATTAAGAATTCTTCTCCTCCCCACCTACCAACGGAGTCTGTACCTCTTGTTTTACCTTCTATTAATTTTGATAATTCCTTTATTACTTTATCTCCAGTTGGATGTCCGTATTTGTCATTTATAAGTTTAAAATTATCAATATCAAATATTATAATTGCTGATTCATGCCCATTTCTCTTTATCCAATTAAGTTCTTCTTTTATTATTTCATCTATTTTTCGTCTATTATATAGAGAGGTCATGTAGTCAAAAAAAGCAATATTTGAGAGTTTATTATTATTCCTTTCTAACTCCCTTTGCTGTTCTTGAATTATGTTGTTTTGTTGTATAGCTTTTTTATTAGTTTTCCAAGTTATAAATGAAATAGAGAAGCTTACTATGGTAGCAGCCAAACCATCCATAGTTATAGATATAAGAATATTTTTATCTGTTTGAAAAATTCTTATAGTCATAATAAATAATATCAAAGAAACTGCATAGTAAATAATTGAAATAGTAGGTCTTATGACAAAAACAACTCCTACCAATACCATCATCATAAGATATATAACTATGCTGCTAGTGACAATTTGGTCTATAGAAGTGAATGCTATCCCTACTATAAAAATCTTTGCAATAGCTGAATATACTAATATCTTTGTTCTACTGTTAACTATATTTTTATCTTTAAATTCTTTCGAGAAATATACGAGAATAGGTAGAAGTACAAAAATATATAAATGCATTCCCATTAACAACTTCCAGTATGATCCCTGAACTTCCATACCTCTATATTTAATGAGTATTATCATAATATTAGTTAATATTAAAGGTATTAATATTATACATAAATAATACAACCTGCTAACATTAATCCCGATTGTCTCATTTGATATATTTTTATTTTCCTTTACTCTAGTATTTATAAATTTTATCGATTCTTCAAGAGATTTATTAATTCTATTTTTAATTCCCAATAACTGCCTCCATTCAAATCTGAATAATTTAATGTTTTTTATATACTATCATTTTATATATGATAAAGTCAACGTTTTCCTACCAACTTGTTAGTCAAAAAAATTATACCACTATAATAAGACATATAGTGGTATAATTTATATTTATTTAATTTAATTTACTGATTAATCTAAGTATATCACTGAAAATTCCGTAGGCGGTTTGTTCTATTTCTGGATCATGTTCTACTATTGATATAGTTCCCATAAGGTCTGTTTTGATTTTTACTGCGGAAGATGTTCCCTTTATAGATGCCAGCAAATCTCCTTTTTTAATCTCTACAGGTTTTACCATTCCTGTAATCTTTCCATCCTCATTCTTGCCTCTGCAGAGTAGTTTTATTACACATCCTCTTTTGTCTGCATTTTTTATATCCTGATATGTAATATCTTCTATTCCTTTTCTGTCTATGTCTTTAGGCGTGATGTCTCCATTCATAAGTACATTAATTAAAGCTGTAACCTTTGCTGCTGCATCCCAACCTTCTACATCCATTGCCGGTTCTGCTTCTACAAAGCCTCTTTTCTTTCCTTCTTTAATTATATCTTCGTATTTTTTTTCTTTTTCCATTTCTTCAAGAATAAAATTTGTAGTTGTGTTTAATATTCCTTCGATTTCTGTGACCTGGCAAAGCTTAAGTGTTTCATCTTTAAAGTTAAATATAGGTGTCCCATCCATAACGGTTGTTTCGTAAAAAAATAGAGAATCTTTTTCTTCCGAAAGTTCTTTGAGCTCTCTATATGCCCAAGCTATAGGTCCTTTATTTGCAGTAATTACGTGCTTTCTTCTATTAAGGGCTCCTTTAATATGATCTATAGCAGGCTTCCCCGTAAATATTTCTAGAGGGGTGAGTTCTATAAGCACATCGTAGTCAATTTTTTCTACTACTTCCATGGATGAAATATTTGAATATGATTTGTGGTTTTTATCAAAGCTACCCTTCTTTTCTATATCTTCAGCAGCTTTTTTATAGTTTATGCCTTCATTATCAAGTAGATTTCCTCTAGTTTTAGTAGTAATAGCTACTACTTTTACTTTATAGTTGTATTTTTCTTTTATTTCTTTTTCCTTGTTTTTTAAGAGCTTTCCAAAGGCTCTTCCTGCATTACCATATCCTAAAATTGCTAATTTTATTTCTTTCATAAAATCATCCTTTTTATATATTTTTAAATTGTTCTAAGTCCAGTTTTTTGGCATATTCATATCCTATTTCATAAACCTCATCAGCATGGCTGGAGTCTAGAATATTATAGCCTTCTAACCCTCCAACTTTTATACATAAGTCGCATTTTTTCAATTTTTCTTCGTTTAATGATTTTACACTTATATGAAATATTCTCTCTGCAATATCGGTCATTTTATTTACTTCTGTTACTTCTTCTAAAGGCATGATCTCCACTGCAATAATTTTATCACATTTATCCTCTAAAGGCTCTATTGGAACATTATCAATTAGACCACCGTCAACATACAACTGTCCATTAATTTGAACAGGGGAAAATATAATGGGAATAGAAGATGATGCCTTTACTGCTTCTGCTACATTACCTTCAGAAATATATTCTATTTTCCCAGTATAAATGTTTGTAGCAGCTGCATAAAAAGGATATTTTAAATCACTGAAATTTTCTCCCGGAAGCATTTCCTGTAATTTTTTTCCCATACTATCTAAACTCATAAATCCGTTTATAGGTAGCTTAATTTTTGCAAAATCTGTAAGTTTGTTTTTCTTCATTATATCAAATACTTCATCTGCACTCTTTCCTGAAGCTAATAAGGCACCTACAATCGCACCGGCGCTTGTTCCTGCAAATATATTTGGTACTATTCCTTCTTCTTCTAAAAATTTTAATACTCCTAAATGAGCAAATCCTCTTGTTCCTCCGCCACCTAAAGCTATTCCAATCTTCTTATCTGACATAATAAAACCTCCTTAAAAGTATTATTCTAATTCTATTATACCCTTTAAATGTATAATTAAACTATTGTATTAAAACCTCTGATTTACTTCAGAGGTCTAAGCTAAACGAGAAACAGTATAATCGGCCATATTACTATCTTTACTGTAAGGAGCCTGGTAAGGTGGAGCATACTAACTTCAAGTGCCTTACAATCGTTTGAATAGGCTATAATAGTAATAGGAGTTATACCAGCTGGAGCTGTTGCAAGTATGCAGGTAAGTTCATCCCATCCGGTAATTTTTTTAATGATTCTAGATAATAAATAAGCTGTTGAAAATATTACCACTACAAAAAGTACTAAGAAAAATATATGATCTCCTATCTTTACAGTTTCATTTCGAACTATACTGGATCCAACAGAAATTCCAACACCTATCATAATGATTTTTTTGAAAATTTTAGGTACTATAGGTAAATTTACTCCTGATAGTGAGACTACCGCTATTATAAGTATTGCTCCTATTAACGGTCCTCCCGGCACAGAAAGTTTATTTGCAATATAGGAACCAACAAATCCTAAGGCTATCGGTATAATAAATTTACAGCTTTTTATTTCATCTCTATTTTTACTATTTTTATTTTTCGCAAATAGATTTTTTACTACACCTGTTCTCTTAACGATACCTTCTAAGTATCCTACTTTTTCGCTGTTTCCCGCATACTTTCTCATAACTAGAGGGATAAATACTAATAGAGTAAGAATCATCCTAGATAGCTGAAACATACTTACTATGGTTATATCTGCTCCTACAGATACTGCAAGCATGGACATTTCAGATACTCCTGCAGGACTTGTACTTAAAAAAGCAGTTATAGGTTCTACATCTTTATATATAATCAGAAGTGTTCCCAATCCAAAGGTTAGTGAAAATGTCCAGATTACCATAAGCAGTGTAGGCTTTGAGAGCTTCTTCATATGTCTAAAATTGTCTCTGTTTATAGAGCTTCCTATATAAACTCCAAGTATGGACTGAAGAGTAAATAATATTCTACTGTCGAAGGAACCTATTTCAACTCCAATAAAAGAACTTAAAATTACAGCAGCCATCGGTCCTAATAAAGATGCTGTTGGAAGCTTAATTATATAAGATATTAAATATCCTAATGTCCCAACAATAACCAGTGTAAGTAATTCACTCATAAGTTTCTCCTCATATTCTAGCTGTTTTAGTCTTTACAGCTGCTTCCTTTACTTTTTCTATTACCCTATCTACATATCCTCTATCAAAAGGATCTGGAAGAATATAGTCTTTAGATAATTTTTCCCCCACAGATTCGGCTATAGCATAAGCTGCGGCTAATTTCATTTCTTCATTTATATCTCGTGCCTTAACTTCCAATGCACCTTTAAATATTCCCGGAAAAGCAAGTACATTGTTTACCTGATTCGGAAAATCCGATCTCCCGGTACCTACAACAAGTGCTCCACCCTTTACAGCTTCATCTGGATGAATTTCCGGATCCGGATTTGCCATAGCCAGTACAATTGAATCTTTGTTCATAGTTTTTATCATTTCTGTATTAACAACTCCCGGTACGGACACTCCTATAAAAATATCTTTGTTTCTAATTCCCTCTCTAAGAGTTCCAGTTTCACTTTTGTTGTTGGTAATTTTTAATATTTCTTTTTTTGACTCGTTTAAATCTTTTCTATCTTTGCTTATAATTCCTTTACTGTCGCAAAGGACTACATTTTTTATACCGGCTCTTTTTAATAGTTTAGTCACTGCTATACCGGCAGACCCGGCTCCATTTACTATGCATTCTGCTTCTTCTATTTTTTTGTTTGAAATTTTCAAAGAATTAATAATTGCTGCTAAAGTTACTACAGCCGTACCATGTTGGTCATCGTGGAATACAGGTATATCAAGTTCTTTCTTGAGTCTTTTTTCAATTTCAAAGCATTCCGGTGCTTTTATATCTTCTAAATTTATACCACCAAACATAGGCTCTATGTTTTTTACCGTTCTTATTACTTCCTCCGGGTCTTTACTATCTATACAAATAGGAAAAGCATCTACATCTGCAAATTCTTTAAATAATATGGCTTTCCCTTCCATAACAGGTATGGAAGCATGAGGTCCTATATCTCCAAGTCCAAGGACTGCCGTACCGTTAGTTACAACAGCAATTATTTTTGATTTCGCTGTATATTTGTATACATCATCCTTATTTTTATAAATTTTTCTGCAGGGTTCGGCTACTCCTGGAGTGTATGCTACAGAAAGATCCTCTCTACTTTCTACCTTTACCTTACTTTTAATCTCTATTTTTCCTTTGTTTACTTCGTGCATTTCTAATGCTTTTTTATTATAGTCCATTTCTCTCCCCTTTACTTAAAATTTCTTATTCTAATATTATATATTATTCTTAAAAAAATACAAAGATAAATAAAAAAACCCCACCTGGGGTCGGTTCATATTCAAGGTGGAGTCTATATCTCTTAATATAGAATTTCTATATTACTTTCGTTTATTATTTCTTGAATGTATGCCTGATCAACTTCCTGTCTTTTCTGCTGTTCAAGCTGCTGTTTTAACTGTTCTTCTATTTCTTCAAAGGCAGGTGCTTCCTGTTCTTGTCCTTCCATTTGTGCTTTATATTGCTCGTAGTAATTTGTTAGTTCCTCTTCTGTAACATTAATACTGTCGTAACTAACGTTATTTTCTATAAGCGTTGTAGTAAGCTGCTCCTGTCTAAGCATATCTTTTAATTCTTCTTCTGTTAAATTTTCCTGAGCTAAAGCTTCATCATAACCTTCTTCTCCACCAAACTGTTCCTTTAACTGCTCAATAGAGTCTTCTATTTCTTCTTCAGAAACTTCTAGACCTTGATTTTCTGCTTCCTGAGCAAGTGCTTCTTGGCTAATCATGTTTTGAATAGTTTGCTGTTGAAGCTGGGGAATAAGAGCTTGGTTTTCTTCAGATTCTATATCTATCCCATATTGAGCTGTCACCATCTGTTTTGTGGTTTCAAATTCTGCTAAAAATTCACTTTTCAATATTTCTTCACCGTTTACAACAACCATAGGATCATTATCGTCTAAATTCTCTCCTATTTCCTGCTGGGATTCTCCGTTCACAGATTGGTCGCTTTGTTCACTACTTTTATCCTCTTCACTCGGATTATCTTCTTCAACGGGTTCTTGATTTTCTGGTTCATCATTTGGTTCTTGATTGTTTTCGCTATTTCCACATGCTGCTAATGAAAAAATTAGCAGTATTGACATTCCAATTATTAATATTCTTTTCTTCAAAATACTCCTCCTAACTTATTTACATAAGTGTAGTATATGTTACTATTTAAGTCAAATTTACATCTATATCTTAATATAATTTTAATATTTATTACTATTCAAGTATTAAAGAATAGTAATCATTATCCAATACTTTCTCTGAGTAGTAGAATTTTCTTTCTATTTTTTCAAGGGTTGTTTCTACATAGTTTTCTTCCACTTCAATTCCTTCATTTGGTATAAATTTTCCTGTTACAGAATTGTATCTACCTTCATCAGTAATAAAACTTCTGTTGTTGAAAATTATTAAGGGCTCTGAGTTAGAAAAAACATCACGTCCCATTAGAAGTCTTGAATCGTACTCCAATCCCATTAGATTCATAATAGTTGGAATTATATCTAAACTTGATACAGGTTTTTCTATTGTTTTAGGTTCCATATCTTTACTGTATATTATCAAACTTGATTTATATATTTCAAAGTTGTTTTCGAGTTCTCTACCGGCAAGTTCCTCCATGCTTTCTTTTTCTAATCCATAGGGATAATGATCCGGACTCATAACTATCAAAGTGTTTTCTGCTACACCGTATTTTTCAAGCTTTTTAAGTAGATATTCCATAGCTTTATCTAGCTCTATTTGAGTAGCCATGTATGCTTTAGCTTCATCTCCATATGTTAGCTCTTCTACTAATTCTCTATTTTTATTTGCTATATCGTTCCCTCCAAAATTGTATCTCATATGACCGCTCATAGTCAGATAATAAGTGTGGAAGGGTTCTTCTCCCATATACTCGTCTGCTGTAAGTTCCACCATCTCTAAATCCGACTCCGGCCATGTTTCTTCAACATCCAACCCATTTCCAAGTCCAATATATTCATACCCTAAATTAGGATGGGATAAATGTCTATCGTAGTATGTGTAAAAATGGTTATGATAAGCAAGAGTAGTATAACCTTCTTCTCTCAACCTATTTCCCATAGCATAGGGCATATAATTTTCTCTGGATTCATACATGCTCCATACACCTGATTTAGGCAGTAACCCTGTAGTAGCTACGTATTCACCATCTAAGGTACTTACTCCCCAAAGTGGATTGTAAAAATTTGTAAAGTTGTACCCTTCATTTTGCATTTTGTATAAGGTTGGTGTTATTTCCTTGTCTACTGCGATGCTGTGATAGGATTCAGCAGTTATAAATATAAGGTTGTAATTTTCAAATTTCCCTGTATATTTGTTTTTTTCAGAAGGTTCCAAACTACTAAAGTACTGATGCATGTTTTTTACTATTTTATCATTTTCATTTTCTATTAATTCATCAAAATTTATATCCATCATGTTGTATTCAATTTCTTGTTCTGACAATCCTAAGTTTTTATTACGTCTGATTTCATCTTCTAAATAATCGTGATGAATTTCTTTAACATCTGCATAAGTTGGTATTTCTTCTTCTTTTTTTATATCAAATATATTTTTATATAGGTCTAAACTCATAGTTGATACTAATCCAAGTCTATTAACACTCATAATAGGTTCTGAGAGATATACATTTAAATTTGAAGAGCTACCCTGTTCTTCTCCTTTAACAGTTAAGCTTAAGTTAACGCTTATTATAAGAGCAAATACTATTATTACGGTTATAAATTTACTTATCCATTCTATTTTTTTATTATTATAGTTTTTAATTGTAACCCATAAATATATAAAAGAAGGAGATGTCATAAGAATTATCCAATGGATGTTAGTAACTATTTTGTAAATAAGATCATTGATGAATCCAATAGCTTCAAATGCTTTCGCTGCAGAATAAACCGAATAAAAAGTTCTAAATATATTAAAGTAAACCATCTGTGAAGCATATAAATAAGTTACAAAAATAATTAAAACAATAAGGACTGTCTTCCTTTTTCCACTGAAAAAAGAACCTATTAAATGAACTGTAGCTGATACAGCTAAAGCTATTAAATAGGAGTACAGCAGTCCTATGTTTATTAAAGTCGACTCAGTATTTATTCTTAATATTATTTCCATATAGTATATAATAATTGATAATATGAATATATGTTTAAAATGGTGAAGTTTACTGTCTTTTTCTTTTCTGTCTTTCATTTTAATCCCTTCTTGACAATTATTTGCATATATATATTAATATATATACCCAGTCTCTTCAAGGTTATGGGTTTCTATTTAATAAAAGTTTAATTTTATTTTAATAAAAAAACTGATATCTATAGCATTTATATATATCAGTTTAAACAACGGTATGCTTTTTAGTGATTCATTATCATATATGCTTCTCTTAGAGCAGCTAAACTTAAAATT
>CAZNLP010000030.1:0-15723 GCA_964574015.1 uncultured Clostridia bacterium
ACTTTCTTGATTTGTTATATTATCATGTTCTCTCATTTTTTCCACCTCTTTATTTTTTAATTCTTCTTTTAAATTAATAGGAGCTTTCTGTATTGAATTGTATAATCTTTCTTCTATTTCTTTGTTTTTCATATTAAAACCCTCTCCTCTCCAAATGAACCTTCAATTTTTTTAAAGCCCTGTGATATTTAGATAGTTCTGTAGATAAAGGCAGATCCATATTTTCTGCTATTTCTTTATGTTTCATTCCACCTACAGCATACATAATCACTATCTCTCTTTCTTCTTCAGATATAACTTTTAGAGCTGTTTCTAAAACAATTTTATCTTCAGGATCAGGAACAAATGAAATATCCATGGAATTCTCTATATATTCATCCTTCATATCTACTTTTCTTTTATTCTTTCTTACTTTTTTAAAGTAAAGATTTTTAGCTATGGTAAACATCCATGCCAGTGGTTTCCCCATTGGTTTGTATAAGTGGGCTGCACTTTTTATTTTTAGATATGTATCTTGTAATATATCTAAAGTATCATCGTGATTTTTTACCAAAGTCAAAATGTAGGCATACATTACTTTTTCTGTTTGGTCATATAATTCACCAAATGCTTCCATGTCGTCGTTTCCAATTTTTTCAAATAAATCTTCTTCTATTGAAAGTTCTTTTTTATGATTCGCTGTGGATTCTTCAAAATTTATGTTGGTAAATATTATCATCAGAAGCTCCTTTCACTTATATAATGATTTAAGAGGCTGTTTTATTGCATCTATTTTTTATATACCCAAAATAGATTTTAAAAAACTTTATTATAAGTTAATTAGAATTATATTAAAAATCAATAAAATCTGTTGACTGCTCATTTCATATTGATATAATTCAAGTATAAAAATTGAGGTGATTTTATGAAAAGCAAAAGTTTAATCTTAGTTTATTTACTAATTTTTATTACTATCTTTTCAGGATGTACTTATGGTAGTTACTCCATAAGATCGGGTAGTATAGACATGAGTAGTAGTGAAATTAGTGGCTCTTATTCAAAATTTAATGGTTTTAAACAAAAAAAATTTGACTTTGTAAAAGGAGATAAAGTTAATTTTAATACTGAAATAAAAACCGAGTCAGGAAATTTATCAATAACAGTCCTTGACGAAAATGATAGTATAATTCATGAAATAGATGAATCAGGTCAAACAACTGTTAATATAGAAAAAAATGGTAATTATTACGTACGAGTTGATGGGCAAAAACACAAGGGTAATTTTAGCATTAAACTAGATTATTGAATAAGAAAGCTAAAAAAATCAACAGCAGCTTAATATTAAGCTGCTGTTGATGTATAAAAATGTCCAATCTAGTTAGCTTTTATTTACTGCATACAAAGCTGCAGTTCTTGGTGATGCTAGATATATCTGCGCTCTTTCATCACCCATTCTTCCGGGAGTGTTTCTTGGAGTGGTTGTTATTACTATGTCATCTTTGCTAATTACTCCCATGTGAATTCCTGAACAAGCTCCACACCCTGGATTTATTATTACTCCTCCACTTTCTCTTAAAATAGAAGTATATCCTCTCTTTTCCATTTCTTCGAGAACTTGTTTTGATGCCGGTGAAATGATTAAGGTAATATCCTTTTTGATTTTTTTTCCTTTAATCACTTCTATAACCTGTTCAAAATCATCTATTCTCCCGTTTGTACAACCACCTATATATATAAGTGTTGGTTTTAATTTGTTAATTAAGTCTATATCTATAATGTTTTTTACAGATCCAGGTAATGCTATTTGAGGTTTGATTTCTTCAGCATAAAACTCATATTCCGATTTATTTTCAGTTATGTTTTCTGAAAAATAAACTGTTTTAGCTCCTACCTCTCCAAGCATATTTCCTAAGGTCATTTTCTGACTATCTGCTATGCTATTAAGACTACCTCTTAAAATTATACCTTTATTAAATATAGTCTCTTTTCCTATTTTTTTAATTAAATATAATCCTATATCTTTTCCTGAAATTTCTATGCTATTTTTTTTATAGTATTCATAACTTCCTTCTACATTAATGTCGATTATTTCAGGAATTTTCAATAAAAACTTTCCTTCTTTTAAAAATTTAACTATATCCTCGGCCTTTACAGAAAATGGAAGTGCACCCCAAGCCGCAGATGTACACATATGACCATCCGCACCTATCAATACTTTGTTCTGGAGCTTATCTCCGTATTCTTCTGCTATAACCTGATGAAGTATTCCTTCACCTTTGTCGTATAGTCTTATACTGTGTTTTGTACAAAAGTTTTTAATCTTTAAGTAATTTTCTCTGCTTCTAAAATCTGGGGCTGGAAAATAGTGGTCTACTGTTACCAGCATTCGATCACTGTATTCCAGTTTGTTAAGGGGTAATTCTTCAATTTTATCGATTATATTCGGCATTGATTTATCATGAGCCGCTGCAAAATCAACATTGATTTCTAGTTCTTGTCCAGATTTTATATCTTCTGTTTTACTATGTTCTTTTATTATGCTAAGTATTTCATTCATATTACCCCTCCATTTCTAATTATATAAGTCCTACTCCCCATAGTACCCATGTAGCTAAGAAGGATAATATACCACCTATTAGTGTACCTCCACCATAGGATATAAGTGCATCTTTTAGATCCATCTTTGTAAGTGAAGTACATACCCAGAAATAACTACTGTTTACATATTTGATTATGATAGCTCCTGAACCACCTGCTAATACTGCTACTTCTGGTGATAAACCTAATGAAGGTAGCATAGGTGCTAACAATGAAGCTGATGTTATAGCTCCAACTGTTGTAGATCCGGTAATAGTATTACCTAATACTCCAATTATGAATGGTAAAAGTATAGCAGGTAACCCTGCTGATGCAACAAAATCTGTAACTGCTGTTACTGCTGGAGTTCCTCTTAAAACTTGACTCAATGATCCACCAAGTCCTGTTACTACTAATATCATGGCAGAAGTTCTAAGTCCTTCTTCTACCCAGTCATTCTTAGCTGCTTCTTTATGCTCATCTTTAGTAATATTAGAATATGATAATAATACACCAATACCAAGAGCTACTACCGGCCATCCTAAGAAGCCGAATATTGAATTAAGTATATTTTCTTCCGGTAAAGTAAACTTAAATACACTTTGAAGTGCTATAAGTACAACCGGTACAATTATTGGTAAATAAGACTTTAAAGTAGATGGTTGACTATCATCTTCTGCATCTATATTTCCATCAATAAAAGATTTTCCTATGTATTCTTCACTTGGAGGAGCATCTATTTTTGGTCCAACAATAAACTGTCCCCAAATCCATCCTCCTAAGGCTCCTACTAATGTAACTAGTGCACCAAATATAATAACTTTACCTATATCTGCGCCAACAATTGCTGCTGCAGCCAATGGTCCTGGAGTAGGTGGTACAACTGCGTGAGTCAACTGGAGTGCTACTACAAGTCCAGTAGACATTGATGACATTGAAACTCCCATTACTGCTGCTGCTGAGTGAACTAATGGGTTAAGTATAACAAATGCAATATCAGAGAATACTGCTACACCTAATATGAATCCTGATAATGTCAATGCCAACGGCATTCTTTTCTTTCCTACCAATTTAACCATCGACTTAGTTATAACCTCTATTGCTCCTGTATGCTTTAAAGCCTCAGCCATAATAGAACCTAAGACGATAACGATTGCTATCCCAGAAAGAGTTTTTCCAAATCCACTCTCAAATGCGTCTATAAAGTTATTTAAATTAACCCCTGGTATTAATGCGAAAGCTACCAAAGGTAGTAACATTGCGAAAAATACGTGCCATTTAAATTTTGCTATAAATAGTAATAAAAATCCGATTAAGGCTATAAAGCCTATAAGTGTTAGCGATGCGCTTTCTAAAATCATTAACTTTTCCTCCCATATTTTATAATTTCTTTTAATTATTTTTTGTAAAAAGTTCTCCTAAAGCCTTCCCTGCTGTCCCAAGCTCTACCTTATATCCAGCTTCGTAAAGAGCCATTTCTACTGCTCCCATTACAGCATATATATCTGTATTGAATATAGAGCCAAGATGTCCAATTCTAAAAATCTTTCCGCTTAATTTTCTTAAACCACCTCCTATAATAACATTATATTTGTCTTCTAAAATAGAAGCCAATTTCTTATAATCTACTCCTTCAGGTAATTCTATTGCTGTAACTGAATTTGATTCATATCCTTCTTCTGCAAACAATTTTAATCCCATTGCTTTTGCAGAAATTCTTACAGCATCACCTATATATTTATGTCTATCCCAAACATTTTCCAATCCTTCTTCCTTAATTAATTCTAAAGATTCCTTAAGTCCAAAGAGAAGATTAGTTGGGGGAGTATACCTAAATTGATTAATTTCCATTCTTTCTTTCATAGGCTTATAATCCCAGTACCATTTAGCCATTGTTGCTTTATCTACCAGTTCCCATGCTTTTTTACTAATACTTACTATTCCTATTCCAGGAGGCAGCATTAATCCTTTTTGAGATCCACCTACTAAAATATCTATGCCCCATTCGTCAGTTTTTAAAGGCATACATGCTAATCCACTTACTGAATCTACTATAGTCAGTGCAGGATGTCCTGTTTCTTTAATTGCCTTCATGATATCTTCAAGTTTATTTGTTATTCCTGAAGTAGTTTCATTGTGGGGTAAACATACAGCTTTAAGTCCTTTGTTTTCATCTTTTTCTAAAACTTTTACTATATCTTCCGGTTTTACAGCTTTTCCCCATTCAACGTTTATTCTTGTTACTTCTAATCCATGACTTTCAGCTATATCTGCCATTCTTTCGCTAAATACACCATGGCAAACAGCTGCTACTTTATCTCCTGGAGAAAATAAGTTTACTATGGCCGATTCTAATATTCCACTTCCTGAGCTTGGAAACATCAGTACATCGTTTTTTGTTTTTAAAACATCTTTTAATCCTGCAACACATTCTGCTACTAATTTTTCGAATTCTTTACCTCTATGATTTATAGTAGGTTTAGAAAGACTATTTAATACACTACTTGGTATATTAGTTGGTCCCGGTATCTGCAGATATTTTCTTCTTTCCATTCTATATCACCTCTAGTTTAGTTCCTCTATTATTTCTTTAATACTATTTATCACATATTCTACATCATCTTTGTCTATACCCCAGTGGGTTATCATCCTGAAAGAGTTTTTAGAAATTCTTTTAGCTTTTATATTTCTATTTAAAAGTTTATCTAAAAATTCTTCTATTGTAATATTTAAATCTTCTACGGAACCTGTTGTTATACTTGTATGAATTTTACTTACATCAACTTTTAATCCTTCAATATCTGCTAACCCTTTTCCTAATATTTGTGCATTCTCATGATCTTCAGATATTCTCTCTCTCATTTTTTTAAGACCAACAATTCCCGGTGCAGCTATAAAACCTGCCTGTCTATATCCTCCACCTATTCTCTGTTTAAACCATCTAGCCTTCTCAATGAATTCTTTTTTACCTAAAAGTACTGCTCCAAATGGTGCCGCTAATCCTTTTGTAAGGGCAAACATAACTGCATCTACATTTTTTACAATTTCTTTTAAATCTGTATTTGTTGCTTCTGCAGCATTAAATATTCTTGCTCCATCCATATAAACTGGTATATTGTGCTTTTTCCCTAATTCACACACTTCATTGATGTTTTCTAAAGGAACTACCATTCCTGCATTTAGATTATTAGTATTTTCTATACATATAAGTCCAGTTTTTGGTGCTTGAATTCCTTTTTCCTGTATTAATTCTTCCATTCTTTCTATATCATAAACACCATCCGGCACAGAAATAGGTCTCGTTTGTACTTGAGACATTGCTGCTAAACCACCTACTTCAAGATTATATATATGTGAAGTATCTCCAACTATTATTTCTTCACCTCTATTAGTAAAGGTCATAACTGCAAGTTGATTAGCCATAGTACCAGAACTAACAAATACTCCATCTTCTTTACCGAATAACTCGGCGGATAAAGTTTCAAGCTCTTTAACTGTAGGGTCTTCTCTCATAATATCATCACCTACAACTGCTTCGTACATTGATTTTCTCATTTCTTCTGTAGGTTGAGTTACTGTATCAGATCTTAAATCGATTATTTTATCCACTGACTCACCTCCTATAAAAATTATATTGTACAAATTTTAGTACAATTATAAAACAAGCAAAAGTCGTGCCAAAATAAAATTGGCTCAACCTTTGCTTGAAAAATCAACGTTTAATATTTAGTTTGTTATTATGTTAACTTCCATTTGTTTCACTTGTGTTTCATTTTGAAACTTCTTTGAGAAGATGGTTTCAGTTAGCAACTTCTATGTTGTGTTTTTTCATTCTTCTCCATAGAGTTGTTCTCGATATCCCCAATTCCTTAGATGCTTTTTTTATATTTCCGTTACAGTTTTTTAGTGCAAGTTTTATATTAATAATCTCCATGTCATCTAAGTTTAAGTTAAAGTTGTCTTGTTGATAATTGTTAGGAATTTCTTCTTCATTTTCTAAATGATTGATTCCTTTTTCATCAAGACTTATTTGATTTTTTATATCCTTGTACTCTATTATATCTTTTTTTGTTATTACAATTAATCTTTCAACAAAATTTTTAATTTCTCTGACATTTCCCGGCCAATCGTATTTATAAAGATATTCTTTCGCATCGTTAGATAGTTTGATATCCTTTTTACCTAATTGTTCACCGTAAAATTTCATAAAGTAATCAAGAAAATATAGTATATCCTCTTTTCTTTTTCTAAGTGGAACTAGATGTATTTTTAAAACATTAAGCCTGTAGTATAAATCTTCTCTAAAATTACCTTTTTTTACCATATTATAAAGATCCTCATTAGTAGCTGCAATAATTCTTACATCTACAGGTATTAATTTGTTATCTCCAACTCTCATTATTTTTTTCTCTTGTATTGCTCTTAGTAGTCTACCTTGTAGAAGGGGATCCATTTGAGATATCTCATCCAAAAATATAGTTCCCTCATGAGCAACTTCAAATAACCCTCTTTTACCTTTTCTGTCGGCTCCGGTAAATGCTCCTGGTGCATATCCAAAAAGTTCAGATTCAAGAAGGTTTTCAGGTAGTGCTGCACAGTTAACTGCTACAAAAGGTCTTTCTGATCTATCACTAAAATTATGTATGCTTTGAGCCATTACCTCTTTACCAGTTCCAGTCTCTCCTTCTATAAGAATTGTAGAATCCACTCGAGCATATTCTTTTCCTATTCTTATAGATTCTTTTGATTTCTTACTGTAATTGATAATATCGTCAAAGGTATATTTAGCATAATGACCGGTAACTGCTATATCCTGTCTGATTTTTTCTTCCATTTTTTGTATATCGTCTATATTTCTAAGCATTGCTACTGAATCTACTATTTCATCATTTACTATAATAGGAATTTTAGATACTATCATTTTTGTTCCTTTAATTTTTTTTACTATATTAGTTTCTTCCACTCCATTAAATATAGTATCCTCTAACTCCAACTCGGGAAACAATCGGTTAACTTTTTTTCCTATAGCTTCTTTTTGATAAATTTTTAATAATTTTTCTGCAGGTTTATTAAATATATTTATATATCCTTCTTTATCTACACAGACAACTCCATCTTGAGAGTGATCTATTATAGCTCTGATTCTTTCTTTTGATTCTTTTTCTTTTCTTGTTGCCTGTACTATTCTTTTTGCTTCTTCTATAGCTGAAACAAAAGCTTCTTTTCCGGAGTTTATTATTACTTCCTTCATATCATGGATAGGTGCATATTTAGAAAGTATTCCTCCTCCTACTACCACATTGTATCCATTTATCTTTAATTCTTTAAGTTTTTCCTCAACTTCAACCTCATTTTTAACCTGTATTATTGGTAAAGACTTATCTGAAATTTTGGTATAACTTTCTGTTGCTGGTAACATGTTGTTAAATGCAATAAAAGCAATATTTCTATCTATCGTCTCAGCCCTCTCTATGGCTTTAAAAATATCTAGAGGAGTTATAGGTACTGCGACAATTGGAATCCTAAGATTAGATTGGGAAATTAATATTTGAGTTCCTCCTCTTGCTATGATTATGTCGTACCCTTCTTTTTCTAATTCTCTTGCTAATCTTACCCCTTTACTCATAGATGCTGCTAATATGTTTATATCATCATAAAACATTTCAGCAGCCTCATTCGCTTCATTTATTAAATTTTTTGGAACTATTAAAGCAATTTTTATCATTATGCACCTCTATTTTGAATTGATGCTTAATTATATCAAATATAGTTTCAAATTGAAACACTAATATTATTTTTGAATCCTACATTTTTTAAACTTCTATACAAAAGAAGATTTACTTTCATCACGAGCTATTCTTTTCAACAAATCTACCTGTTCAGGTTTCCCAAGGACTATCATTATATCCCCTTCATTTAAAACTTCCTTTGAACTTGGGTTGAAATTAATTTTACCATTATCTTTATGCCTTATTGCCATTACTATCAATCCAGACTTTTCTGGTACCTTTGCTTCTCTCAAACTTTTACCTTTCAAATCAGAGTCCGTACCTATTTTAACTTCTTCTAAATCTATTAAAACATCATCAGCTTTTGTCATAACATCTAAAAATGAAATTACAGAGGGTCTAATAATCATGGCAGCAATTCTTCTTCCTCCAATTTCATTAGGCGATATGGTGTTGTTAGCACCAGCTTTTTCAAGTTTACGATATGCGTTTTTTTCTATAGCCTTTGCAATAATATTCAAACTTGGATTAAGCTGTCTTGCAGTTAAAACAGTAAACACATTATCTGCATCATTGGATAAGCTTGAAACTAAACCCTTCGCTTTATCTAAGTTAGCTCTTTTTAGTGTATCTTCACTTGTAGCATCATCTTCTATTGTTAAGATACCTTCTGCTTTAAGTTCATGGGCTCTTTCTGGATTATTTTCTATAACTAAAAACAATAATTTGTTTTCTTTAAACTGCTGTATTACAATGTTTCCCACTTCTCCCGCTCCGCATACAATATAATGATCTTTTAAGTCTTTTATTTTTGATTCCATTCTTCTTTTCCTCCATGCGTCTTTTAATTGGCCTTCAAAAAACAAGGCAAAAATACTTGTCAATCCATAACCTGCTACTCCTAACCCGGTAAAAATTAAAAATATAGTAAAAATTTTTGCTTCATTTGTCATTTCAGCAATTTCGCCGTATCCAACTGTAGATATTGTTATTGCTGTCATGTACAAGGCATCTAAAAAATTAACACCTAACAGCACAGAATATCCATATATTCCCGTTAATATTACCGAGATAAACATTATTCCGATAAATAAAAATTTTCCTTTATTTTCCATAATTCACCTTTTCATTAATTTTATAACTTTATTATATCAATAATAGTGTAATCTTTAAACTCCAAAAAAATATTAACGGATATTCTTAAAAAATAATATTTGTTAAATATAAATTTTATACAAAAAAAGAAACTGGCCCTCCTAGAATTAACTTTAGAGAACCAGTTCCTACTCTTCTGCTATCATGTTTTCTCCTTTTAGGGGGATAAACACCCTGACAGAATATTTCGTAACTCTCTTTCAGAGACATTACTCCAACATCTACTTAATCTACACTTTGTAGAGTATCTCACAGAGCAACTAAACTTCTTCTTGAATTTTTCAAGATATCCATTCGTTAATGGTTTTCTGAGTCTACCACTAATAAATAAAGCATTTGTTGTATTTTTATTATACCATAGGAATTTAAAATTACAAGAATAATTATTTTTTTAACATAATAACTTTATCTTTAATTTCATAAGTTTTGAATCCTAAATTATCTACAATCCATTTAAATCCATTTTCATGATAAAAGAAAACATGAGTAGGATCGTTTTTATAATACCACTTTCCAAAATCTATGTTGTCTTTATATGTTTCTGTTTTGCAGTAAAGTATTCCATTTTCTTTAAATAGAGAATACAATCTCTCAAATTCTTTAAGGGGATTATGAAAATGCTCTATTACTTCACAGGCTACTATATAATCGTATTTTTTGTTTAAATGTTTTTTTTCATCCCAAAAAAAAGGATCATAAACTTCAATATTGTAGCCTTCTTCGTTAAGCATTTTTGTTATAACCGGTCCAGTCCCTGCGCCAAAGTCGAGACCTTCTGTATAAATATTCCAGTCTTGCTTTACTTCTTCGACTATATCCGAGACAAAATTTTGATATCTTTCATCTTCTACATCGTTGTTATGCTCTTCATACCTTTCCTTCTCCTTATCAATAGTAGGATAGTTTTTAGGATCCATGAATACTGAACTGCATACATCACATTTGTAGTATTTAATATTATCAAATTCATAAAATAGTTTTCCTTTTCCTTTACATAGAGTACAATTCATATAAACCTCCAATCTAATTATATCTATAATATAATATATTCTCATAACTTTGTAGTACTTTTTACTACTTGACAATAAAAATACAAAATTATACTATTTTAACAACTAAATATAAATAATTCCAGAAGGGAGACATTTTATGAATAAAACTATGAAGACAGTTATCAAAATATTAGTAGTTATAATTATAATTATTTTATTAGTATTTTTCTATTTAACAAGAGGCCTTCAAGAAGGACAAGGCATTGAAGTAAATAATCTTGATTTGAGTTATCTAGAAGACGATGGTTTTTATACAGGTTCTTTTAAGTTTGGTCGATGGTCAAACGAAGCTAAAGTTACATTAGAGAATAATAAAATTATTGATATTGAATTTACTGATGATGTTGCTTTTTCAAAAGATGAGGTGCGCAAAGAAATTATTAAAAGAATAATTAATCAGCAAAAGTTACCAGTAGATGTTGTATCAGGAGCAACAGTAACATCTAAGGCTTATATGAAGTCAGTTGAAGATGCTTTAGACATTATTCATTAATAAGGGGGTATATTATGAAAACACTTATAGCTTACGGTACAAAAAGAGGCTTTACAAAAAAATGTGCAGAGTTATTAGAGAAAAAAATTACAGGAGAAGTATCTGTTGAAAATATAAAAAGCTCAACAAATATTGATTTTAGTAGTTACGACAACATTATAATAGGCAGTTCAGTATATATGGGAAAAATAAGAAAAGAAGTAACAGAATTTTGCAACAACTATAAAGAAAAACTTCTTTCTAAAAATTTAGGCTTGTTTATATGCGGTATGGCCGAAGATGAAGATATAGAAGATGAATTAAAATCATGCTTCCCAGAAGAGCTCTCAGACAAAGCTTTGGTTGTAGATATCTTTGGTGGTGAGTATAACTTTGATAAAATGAACTTTATTGAAAAGACTATTATAAAAAAAGTTGCAAATACTTCCGAAAACCGGGAAATAATCCATAATGAAAACATAAAAAGATTTGCAGAGATATTTAATGCTCTGCAAAATTAAAAGATTAGCTTGAAGCTAATACTTTAATTATAATTTTTTTTCTACTTTTATTTTGTTTTCAATTTCTATATTTGGGTTTAATTCCTTACCTGATGGAATTAAAAAATTCTTAACACATTCTTACTCTTATGTTATGATAATATATATCAATAATACGGAGGTATATATGAGCAATAAATTAAAAGGAACTAAAACAGCACAAAATCTTATGACAGCTTTTGCTGGAGAATCTCAAGCAAGAATGAGATACGACTATTATGCATCTCAAGCAAAAAAAGATGGTTACGTACAGATTAAAAATATTTTCGAAGAAACAGCAGGAAATGAAAAAGAACATGCGAAAAGATTTTACAAGTTTTTAAGAGAAGAACTTGAAGATGAAACAATTGATGTTTGTACTGATTTTCCAGTAAACTTTAAAGATACAAAAGCAAATCTAAAGGCTGCAGCAGCTGGAGAAAATGAAGAGCACAGGGAAATGTATCCCGAATTTGCGAGAGTAGCTAAAGAAGAAGGCTTTGATGAAATTTCTGATGTTTTTACTGAAGTTGGAGAAGTTGAGGAAAGACACGAAGCAAGATTTTTAAAACTATTAGACAACATTGAAAAAGAAATAGTTTTTAAAAGAAATGAAGTTGTAGAATGGAAATGCAATAACTGTGGATACGTACACAAAGGAAAAGAAGCTCCTGAAGCATGTCCAGCTTGCGATCATCCTCAAGACCATTTCGAATTATTTGTAGAAACCTATTAAGTCAAATTAAAAAAAGCTCCTCATTATTAACAACAGTATTTAATGCCGTTAATAAAGAGGAGCTTTCTATTTGATTTTCTATTCTGAAAATTTAGTTCCGCAATTTGTGCAAAATTTTGCTTCTGGAGTATTTTTCTCACCACAGTTTGGACAAACTATTTCACTAACTTCTTCTGCTTCTTCAATTTCTTCTGCCTCTTCTTCTTTTTCTATTTCATTAGAAATATTTTCTTTCTTTTCTTCTTTTTCTAAAATTTCATCTTCTATTTCGATGATTTTCTCAAATTTAGCATTTAAAATTTCTTCGTCTAAATTTCCTTCTTTCATCATTTGATAAGTTAAATTACCTAATTCATTAATTTCATTTTTCTTATCATTCTTAAGTGACATGATTTGTGTTTGTAGTTTTGTTTTTCCTGCTAACTCTGCCGATTTCTTGCTTGCTTTGTCGACACCTTTGTCTAATCCTTTTTTTAATTTACCAAAAAAATCACTCATATCTTCCCTCCTTAAGACCTTTTTTTTATTATATAATATTTTGTTTATTTATACAATTATTTATATTATATATCATTATCATCTAAAATTTTCCTTAAGGTATTTTTGAAAACTTCATCATCTTCTTTTTTTCTCTTAGATGGTCCTTTAGTTTTTCCTCCACCTTTTCTTATTTTCTGTCCTATATATCTTGTATGTAGTAAATTATCTATGTTTTTTTTAGTATATAAGTATCCCGATGGATTAATAACAGCAGTAGATTTATTCAGAATAAGGCTCGCTAAACCATAATCTTGTGTTATTAACAAGTCCCCTTTTTCAAAGATTTCAACAATTTTATAATCGGCTGCATCATTTCCTTTAGATACTTTAATAATTTCGTAGTCTTCCGATATTTCATGATCAAAGCTGCATACTAAAACTAGTTTTATTTTTCTTTTTTTACTTTCTTGTTCACAAATTTTTCTTACTTCTCTTGGTGTAGCATCTCCATCTATAATTATCCTCATATATACCTCCAATAAAAAAAGTGCTGATTGCTCAACACTTATTATATCATATATCTTTTTAATCTATATTTTTTAATTTGCTTTTCAAAGGTTTTATTAATATTAAAGCAATAAGTATACCTACGGAAAATTGAAGTATATTGAAAGGTATATAATATAGTGGTGCTATTACATTTCCATATAATATAAAAGCTTCATATAAATAGTAACCTCCTACCATTACTAAGCC
This sequence comes from uncultured Clostridia bacterium, assembly GCA_964574015.1. Classification (GTDB taxonomy): domain Bacteria; phylum Bacillota; class Clostridia; order Tissierellales; family Dethiosulfatibacteraceae; genus UBA8670. Next base: position 13,476 of record CAZNLP010000030.1, read on the forward strand.
ACCTAAAATCATATAGATTACTTTACTTTTTGTATCTTTGTTTTTTGATTTAGATATTATTAAAGCCATAATACCCTTCAGTAGAAATGTTGCCGGTATGTAAATTGGATAACCTACCATGTCAGCCAAACTCGACCCTATAGCTGCTGAAGCAAATGCATACCCTGGACTTAATAATAGCCCTGAGAGAAATACCGCCCCATCCCCAAAGTTTAAATAACCTTGCCCTACAGGTATTTTTACTACCATAGTAGCTACGAAAACAACAGCTGCCATCAGTGCTGTACTTGTAATTTGTCTTGTATTATAATTTGCCATAGTAATTCTCCTTTTCTTTTTTCTATTTATAGGATATAATAAAAGTGTACCTTTTAAAAGATACAGTTTATAACTTTTTAAAGGGTACAGATGGGAGGCAATCATGCTTTTAACTTTTTTAGCAGATAAAGAAAAAACTAAACCAATATACGTGCAGCTTTATGAATATATAAGAGAAGAAATTATAAAAAATAACATAAAAGACGGTGAAAAACTTCCTTCTATAAGAGAGGCTTCTAAAATGCTTAAATTAAGTAAAACTACAATAGAAAATGCCTATTTTCAACTTCTTACTGAAGGTTATATAATTAATAAACCCAGGAGAGGATATTATGCTGTTCATCTGTCGGATTTACAGTTTAAATCTAGTAAAAAAACTGGAATAAACACTCTTAAAAAAATTGATATAGAAATGGAGGAAAATCATTATAAAAATGAAGATGTTGATCACTCTACTTTTGAAGTTAAAGATTGGAAAAAAATCTACAGTAGAGTTTTGCTTGATAGAGAACAGGCCCTTTACAGCTCTTCTTATTATCAGGGAGAATTCGAATTAAGAAAAGAAATCTCCGAATTTACAAATTTAGCCAGAGGCGCTAATTCGATACCTGAACAAATTGTTATTGGAGCTGGCGTTCAGTACCTTATAGGTATATTAGCTGGTATAATAAGAGATGAGTACTCTGCTGCAGCTGTTGAAAGTCCTGGTTACGAAAAAGCTAGATATATATTTGAAGATTATAAGTTTAACACAAATGAAATCCCTGTAAAAGAAGATGGACTTAATACTGCAATGCTTTACAAATCAAATGCAGATATAGCATATGTTAGTCCTTCTCACCAATATCCAACGGGAAGTTTGATGCCGATTAAAAAAAGGTTACAGCTACTAAGTTGGGCTGAAGAATCGAACTCCTTAATAGTTGAGGATGATTACGACAGTATAATAAGACACGAAAGCAAACCTGTCCCATGTTTACAGGGTTTAGATAAAAACGATAGAGTTATATATTTAGGATCTTTTTCAAAAATTTTACTACCTTCTATAAGAATTAGCTATATGATTTTGCCATTAAGACTTTTGCAAAAATACAACAACATTAAAAACAGATATACACAAACTTCATCAAAAATAGAGCAGTTAACTCTTGCTTACTATATAAAGGAAGGTCATTTACAAAAACATATAAATAAAATAAAAAGAGTATATAAAAGAAAAGTAAATTTAATCCAGGATTATATTAAAAAATATCAAAATAATTTAATTAAAGTTATAAGTGCTGATTCAGGACTTCATATAGTTCTGGAAGTTAACAAAAAAATATCTCCAAATTCTTTAAAGAAAAAATTTGAAGATAATAATATTCTTATTGATATAATTAAGGTTGGTAAAAAAAATTATACTGTATCATTAAGTTACAGTGGTTTAGATTTTGATGATTTGAAAATTTTTAAAGAAAGATTATTCTAATTTTTCCTCTATTCCTTTCTTTTCAAGTTTTTCTTCAACGTCTTCTTCTATAACTGTTTTTATAAGGACTACTGTAGGTACTCCCAATATCATACCAAGGGGGCCTGCTGCTACTGCTCCTACAGTAACTCCTGTTATTACCCAGAATGGAGATACCCCTATAGCTTTACCAACAATTTTTGGGTCAAGAAAGTTTGCATCTAGTTGCTGTATTCCAACTATTATAATTAAGGCTACTAAAGCTTTTGGTGGGTCAATAAACAGAGATACTACTACTGCTGGTACAGCACCAAAGAAAGGTCCGAAATATGGTATCATATTTGCAAAACCAAGTATTGTACCCATTAATGGCGCATAAGGTACATTGAAAATCCAAAATAATGTAATTACTATTAATCCTACTATGAAAGAATCCAATATTTTTCCATTGAAATAACTTTTGAATATTATATTTGCTTT